>NZ_JBCLUZ010000016.1:0-79977 GCF_039548395.1 Luteimonas changyuni | reverse complement strand
GGGGGGTGTGGTTGGTTTGGGGGGGGGTGCGCGTTCTTCTCCCCCCCCCCCCCCCCCCCCGCTCCCGCAAAGGCCTGGACTCGACAAAGGCGGACGCCAGTCCCGGCTGCCGCCACGGGGCGGCCCCACCCGGAGGCCGCGTTCAGTCGCCCGAGGCGGCCTTCGCCGGCGGCGCGGCGGGGGTTTCGTAAATCAGGTAGGGCTCGGACTTGTGTTCGATCACCGATTCGTCCACCACGACCTTGCTCACGTTTTCCTGCGAGGGCAGGTCGTACATCGTGTCCAGAAGCACCGATTCGACGATGGTCCGCAGGCCGCGGGCACCGGTCTTGCGCTTGAGCGCCTTGCGGGCGATGGCCGCCAGCGCATCGGGACGGAACTCCAGTTCGACGCCCTCCATTTCGAACAGTTTCCTGAACTGCTTGGTGATGGCGTTCTTCGGCTCCGACAGGATCCTGACCAGGGCGGCCTCGTCCAGCTCCTCGAGCGTCGCGACCACCGGCAGGCGGCCAACGAACTCGGGGATCAGGCCGAACTTGATCAGGTCCTCGGGCTCGACCGCGGCCAGCACCTTGCCGACTTCGGCCTTGCGCTCGGAGCTCTTGAGCTTGGCGCCGAAGCCGATGCCGCTGGCATCGGTGCTGCGCTGCTGGATGACCTTGTCCAGCCCCGCAAACGCGCCGCCGACGATGAACAGGATGTTGCGGGTATCGACCTGCAGGAATTCCTGCTGCGGATGCTTGCGCCCGCCCTGCGGCGGCACGCTGGCGACCGTGCCTTCGATCAGCTTCAGCAGCGCCTGCTGCACGCCCTCGCCGGACACGTCGCGGGTGATCGACGGGTTCTCGCTCTTGCGCGAGATCTTGTCGATCTCGTCGATGTAGACGATGCCCTGCTGCGCCTTCTCGACGTCGTAGTCGCACTTCTGCAGCAGCTTCTGGATGATGTTCTCGACGTCCTCGCCGACATAGCCGGCCTCGGTCAGCGTCGTGGCATCGGCCATGGTGAACGGCACGTTCAACATGCGCGCAAGGGTCTCGGCCAGCAGCGTCTTGCCGGAACCGGTCGGGCCCACGAGCAGGATGTTCGACTTCGCCAGCTCGACCTCGTCGTTCTTCTGCCGGCTCTCGATGCGCTTGTAATGGTTGTAGACCGCCACCGCGAGCGTCTTCTTCGCCCTCTGCTGGCCGATCACGTACTGGTCGAGAACCTCGAGGATCTCCTTCGGCTTGGGCAGCGAACTGCGCGCGCTCTGGGCCTTTTCCTCGAGTTCCTCGCGGATGATGTCGTTGCACAGCTCGACGCATTCATCGCAGATGAACACGCTCGGGCCCGCGATCAGCTTGCGGACCTCATGCTGGCTCTTCCCGCAGAACGAGCAGTAGAGGATCTTGCTGCTGTCGCCGGAACGGCCTTGTCTATCTTCGGTCATGCGTTCGCCAATCGGTGTTTCGGGGGGTCGGGGTCGAGAATAGCACCCGGGCCCCGGGCCGCAAGCGCGGCGGGGCCCGGGCTGCAATGGCCGGGGCCATCGCGTGGGTCAGTGGCTGGCCTGCCTGTTCAGGCGGGCTGGATGGACTCTTCGGGGCGCCGCTCGAGCACTTCGTCCACAAGGCCGTACTCGCGCGCGGCTTCGGCACTCTTGAAGTTGTCGCGCTCGGTGTCGTGGGCGACGGTCTCGATCGACTGTCCGGTGTGGCGCGCCAGGATGGCGTTCAGGTTCTGCTTCATCGAGAGGATTTCGCGCGCATGGATCTCGATGTCGGTCGCCTGGCCCTGGAAGCCGCCCAGGGGCTGGTGGATCATCACCCGCGAGTTCGGCAGCGCATAGCGCTTGCGCGCCGCGCCGGACGCCAGCAGCAGCGCGCCCATGCTGGCCGCCTGGCCGACGCAGATCGTGCTGACGTCGGGCTTGATGAACTGCATGGTGTCGTAGATCGCCATGCCGGCGGTGACGATGCCGCCGGGCGAGTTGATGTACAGGTTGATGTCCTTCTCGGGGTTCTCGGCCTCGAGGAACAGCATCTGCGCCACGATCACGTTGGCGACGTGGTCGTCGATGCCGCCGACCAGGAAGATCACCCGCTCCTTCAGCAGGCGCGAATAGATGTCGTACGCGCGCTCGCCGCGGCTGGTCTGTTCGACCACCATCGGTACGAGGTTGAGTGCCTTGGTCTGGATGCTCATGAAGTTCCCGTGTCAGGCGGAGGCGCTCACGCCTGCGGCGCGATCGCTTCCTGGAAGGTCAGCTGCGTGTCGGTGTGCTCGGCGCGCTCGGCGATCCAGTCGATCACCTGCTCCTCCATCACCCGGTTCTGCAGTCCACCCATAAGCTGGGGATCGTTGCGGTACAAGTCAATGACCTGCTGCGGCTCCTCGTAGGTCGAGGCGATCAGGCGCAGGCTTTCGTCCAGGCGCTTGCGGTCCAGGATCAGCTGGTGCTTGCGGGCGACCTCGCCCACCAGCAGGCCCACCAGCACGCGCTTGCGCGCGGGCTCCATGAAGTTCTCGTGGGCATTGGCCGGCGGCTCGGAGGGACGGCCCTCGCGGCGGGCCTGATCGGCCACCTGGGCGACCAGCGCACGCGCCTCCCGCTCGATCAGGTTCGGCGGCAGCTCGACGTCGGCATAGGCGGCGACCAGCTGTTCACCGACGGCGCGGCGCAGGCGGTTCATCAGCGCGTGCTTGAGCTCGCGCTCGAGATTGGTGCGGATGTCCAGGCGGAACTGGTCCATCTCGCCACTCTTGACGCCGAAGCTGCGGATGAACGCGGCGTCGGCTTCCGGCAGGACCTCTTCGGAGACCTGCTCGGCGCGCAGGTGGACGCTGGCGGACTTGCCAGCCAGCTGCGGCACCCTCCAGCCCTCGGGGAAGGTCACTTCGATGTCCTTCTCGTCACCGGTGGACATGCCCACCAGCGCCGCTTCGATCTCGGGGAGCATCGCGCCCGAACCGATCACCGACACGCCGCGCTCGACGCCTTCGGCGGGCATGCGCTCGCCGTCGACCTCGGACCAGGTCTCCACGTCGACCGCATCGCCCTGCTTCGCGGGGCGGGTCACGGCGGTCCAACTGCGGCGCTGCTGGCGCAGGTTGCCGATCATGCGGTCGATGTCTTCCTCGGTGACCTCGGCCACCGCGCGATCGACCTTCAGGCCGGAGACGTCGATCTCGCCGAAGTCCGGCACTACTTCGAAGGTGGCCACGTAGGACAGGTCGTTGGCGTCGTCTTCGCGTTCGATGCTGGGCTGGCCGGCGATGCGCAGCGCGTTGTCACGCACGGCGCTGTCGAAACCCTCGCGCAGCAGGCCGTCCAGGACCTCGCTGCGGACCTGCGCGCCGAAGCGCTGCTCGATCACCTTCGCCGGCACCTTGCCGGGGCGGAAACCCTTGATGCGCGCCGTGCGCGCGATCTCGCGCAGGCGGCCACCCACCTGGTCCTGCAGGCGCTCGGCCGGCAGGCTGAAGGTCATCCTGCGCCCGAGGTTGCCGACGGTCTCGACTGAAACTTGCATACCCACTCCTGCCACCGCGACCAGGGCCGCGGGCGTTGATAGTCTGGTTGGCCGATTCGCGGGCTGGCCCGGATCCGGCGACGGAACGGAACATTTTGGCGGAATCCGGGCGCTGCCGCCAGCACCACGCGTTGACACCGCCTGGAGGCCTCCCGACAATGCCCCGGACCAGCCGCGGCGGCACCGGCTGTCCGTATTCGTCGGGGTATAGCGCAGTCTGGTAGCGCGCCTGCTTTGGGAGCAGGATGTCGGGGGTTCGAATCCCTCTACCCCGACCATTCTTCTGCGCCCGTAGCTCAACCGGATAGAGCACCGGCCTTCTAAGCCGGGGGTTGCAGGTTCGAGTCCTGCCGGGCGCGCCAGATCCTTCCGATGCCTGCGACCCGTCGCACTTCACTTCCGACCGCGCTACAATGCGCGGCCCCGCCGGTTCGACGCGGGGCCCGATGGTGGATGTAGCTCAGTTGGTTAGAGCACCGGATTGTGATTCCGGGGGTCGCGGGTTCAAATCCCGTCTTCCACCCCAGCTTTCGCCGATGGCCTGCAGTGTTGATCTGCCGGCCATCGTTTTGCTAAGATTTCCCGCTCGGGGCCGTTAGCTCAGTTGGTAGAGCAGTTGACTCTTAATCAATAGGTCCAAGGTTCGAATCCTTGACGGCCCACCAAGACCCGAAGCGCCCGGCCCCGCCGGGCGTTTTTTGTTTGCGGGGCGCTCCGGCGGAGTGGCCGGCCCAGCACGATGCGAAAGTGGCGGAATTGGTAGACGCCCTGGTTTTAGGTACCAGTGCCGCAAGGCGTGGGGGTTCGAGTCCCCCCTTTCGCACCACCCCGGGCGCCGCGCCGCGCGGGTGCCCTCCCGGCCCGCCCGTGTATCCTTCCGCGCAGGCAAACGCACACTGAACCCCTGGGGGAATCCATGCGCAGCGGCAACCCTGTCCTTTCCGACTCCACCTTCCTCGATCTTGGCAGCGGTACCGTCGTCACCCGCGATGGCGCCGGCACGATGACCATCAACGGCACGGTCAACAAGACCGCGTTCCTGCTGTTGCTGACCGTCCTGACCGCAGCGTTCGCGTGGAGCCAGGCGTTCACGCCGGGCGGCGAGATCGCACCGGGCTTCTCCGTGTACATGTGGGGCGGCCTGATCGGCGGCTTCATCCTGGCCATGGTCACTGTGTTCAAGAAGACATGGGCACCGGTCACCGCGCCGCTGTATGCGCTGGTCGAGGGCTTTTTCCTCGGCGCGATCTCGGCGCTGTACAGCCACATGTACGAAGGCATCGTGATCCAGGCGGTGATGCTGACCTTCGGCACCCTGTTCGCGCTGCTGTTCGCCTACCGCTCCGGGCTCATCAAGGCCACCGAGAACTTCAAGCTCGGCGTGGTCGCGGCCACCGGCGGCATCTTCCTCGTGTACCTGGCGACGATCGTGCTGGGCTTCTTCGGCGTGAACATCCCGATGATCCACGGCAACGGCATCGTCGGCATCGGCTTCAGCCTGGTCGTGATCGTGATCGCCGCGCTGAACCTCGTGCTGGACTTCGACTTCATCGAAACCGGCGCCGAGCAGGGCGCGCCGAAGTACATGGAGTGGTACGGCGCCTTCGGCCTGATGGTCACCCTGGTGTGGTTGTACATCGAGTTCCTGCGCCTGCTGTCGAAGCTGCAGTCGCGCAACTGACGGCCCGCCGGGGCCACAGGGCATGCATCAGCAAGGGCGCCCACTGGGCGCCCTTTTCGCAGGGGCTCCAGGCAAAACGCCGGCAAAAGCAGCCTGGCCACGGCTTTACCCGGATTGCACGCATCAGGCTGATCCTTTGCACGGGCCTGGCGCGGCCTGGCGTGGCCTGAATTGGCGCGCGGGACGCCATCCGCAGGTAAATTCCACAAGCTTGCCCCGGTCCATCCGCGCTGACCCGCGTAAATCCGTGGCAAAAGAGCCCTTGGCACTTCCCTGCTAGGCAGCACCTGGCCCCGGCGCACCCGGCGCAAGCGCCGGTTCGCGCCGCGGCCAGGCCATGAAGCCGATCGCCACCAGGGCCAGGAGCCAGCAGTAGAAGACGTTGCCCGCGAGCGACAGCGGCGACACCGAGGCCAGGCCCGCGGCAAGCAGGATCTGGGCGCCATAGGGCAGCAAGCCCTGGGGCACGCAGGCGAAGACATCAAGAAGGCTGGCAGCGCGGCGGGCGCTGATGCCGTGGCGCCGGGCGATGTCGCGCGCGACCTCACCGCTGACGAGGATCGCCACCGTGTTGTTGGCGGTGAACACGTCAGCCGTCGCCGAGAGCGCGGCGATGCTGAACTCGCCCGTGCGCCGCCCCTGATGGCCGCGCGCGAAGCGGGCGATCGCACGCGCCAGCCAATCCAGGCCGCCGGCGGCCTTCATGAGCGCGCCCACTCCGCCGATCAGCAGCGACAGCAGCAGGATCTCGGTCATGCCCTCGAAGCCGGTCCAGATATCACCGGCGTACTGCACCAGGTCGTAGTCCGGGCCCAGTGCCAGCCCGAACGCGCCGGCCAGCGCAAGACCGATACCGAGCACCAGGATCACGTCCAGGCCGCTGAGCGCCAGGGCCAGCACCAGCACATAGGGCAGCACCAGCCAGGCCGACGCCGGCTGTTCGGTGGTCACCGGCGCCGGATCGCCGAGGAAGGCGAGCAGCGCCATGGTCACCAGTGCCGCCGGCAGCGCGATCCTGAAGTTCTCGCGGAACTTGTCGCGCATCTCCGCGCCCTGGCTGCGGGTGGCGGCGATGGTGGTGTCCGAGATCACCGACAGGTTGTCGCCGAACATCGCGCCGCCGATCACCGCGCCCACGACCAGCGCGCGATCCAGGCCCGACGCGTCCGCCACGCCGAGCGCTATCGGCACCACGGCCGCGATCGTGCCCATCGACGTGCCGATGGCCAGGGAGATCAGGGCCGCGACCACGAACAGCCCGGGCAGCAGCAGCGCCGACGGCACCGCGCCGACGCCCAGGGCAACCACCGCATCGACCGCCCCGATCGCCTGCGAAACGTAGGCAAAGGCGCCTGCGAGCAGGAAGATCAGGCACATGGTCATGATGTTCGGGTCGCCCATGCCGCGCAGCAGCACCTCGCCCGCCTTCACCCCGCGGCGGTGGGCGATCCAGGCGGCCAGTGCGAGCGCCGGGAGGATCGCGACCGGGGCCCGCAGCTGGTAGAAGCCCATGGCTTCGCCCTGCAGCGTGAAATAAAGCCCGGATCCGAAGAACAGCGTCAGGAACAGCAGCAGCGGGGTCAGCGCCAGGGCGCTGGGACGGGTATCCATCGCTTTATCCGGATAAAGGGATTTGCGATTGTGGGGCGCGCGCCCGGCGCTGTCGAGGCGGCCACCGGGACAGCGGTGTTCCAGAAACGAAACGGGCGCCGAAGCGCCCGTCTGCGTTGCCATCCGTCCCGCCCCGCGGCAGGAGCTTGCCTCAGGCCGCGGCGCGAGCGGCGATCGCCCGGGCGAAGCCCATGGTGGTGCCGGTGCCACCCAGGTCGGGGGTGAGCGAGTCCTTGGCTTCCAGCGTCGCCACGATCGCCGCGCGCAGCCTGCCGGCCTGCTCGACCATGCCGATGTGCTCGAGCATCTGCACCGCGCCCAGCAGCAGCGCGCAGGGGTTGGCGACGCCCTCGCCGGCGATGTCCGGCGCCGAGCCGTGCACGGCCTCGAAAATCGCCGCGTCCTTGCCGATGTTCGCGCCCGGGATCAGGCCCAGGCCACCGATCAGGCCGGCGCAGAGGTCGGAGATGATGTCGCCGAACAGGTTGGTGGTCACGATGACGTCGAACTGCTCCGGGCGCATCACCAGCTGCATGCAGGTGTTGTCGACGATCATCTCGTTGCACTCGATGTCCGGATACTCCCTGGCCACGTCGCGCGCGGCGTTGAGGAAGATGCCCGAGGTCGACTTCAGGATGTTGGCCTTGTGCACCACTGTGACCTTCTTGCGGCCGACGCGCCGCGCAAGCTCGAAGGCATAGCGCACGATGCGCTCCGAACCCTTGCGGGTGTTGCGGGTGACCGACACCGCCCAGCTGCCGTCGGGCGCGGTTTCCTGGCCTTCGGCGCTGTAGGCGCCCTCGGTGTTCTCGCGCACGGTGATGATGTCCACGCCCTCGCTGAAGCGCGAGCGGGTGTTCGGGAACGAGGTCGCCGGACGCACGTTCGCGTACAGGTCGAAATGGCGGCGCAGCTGGACGTTGATCGACGAGAAACCGTCGCCGACCGGCGTGGTCAGGGGGCTCTTGAGCGCGACCCTGTTGCGGCTGATCGAGTCCAGCGTGGCCTGCGGAAGCAGCTCGCCGTGCTTCTCGAGCGCCACCAGGCCGGCGTCGGCTTCTTCATACGCAAGGTCGAGGCCCATGGCGTCGAGCACGTGCAGGGTGGCGTCCATGATCTCCGGGCCGATGCCATCGCCGCGGATGACCGTGATTGTCTGGGTCATTGTGTGGGGGTCCATGCAGGGGGACGCCGCGCGCGTGCGCAGGCGGCCGGGGGGAGCGAAATGCAGTTCCCGATTATGCCGCAAGCCGCCCGACGCTGCCCGCGGCGGCCGCTGAACGCAGTGATGCCCGCGTGCCGGCTCCCGGGGGCCAGCCGTCCCGGCCCTAGGCGCCCTTGCCCGTCACCAGGGGCTCGAAGCCACCAGACCGGTGCAGGGCCATCATGTCGTCATAGCCGCCGACGTGGGCGTCGCCGACGAAGATCTGCGGCACCGATGTCCGGCCGGCGCGTGACACCATCCGCTCACGCTCGGCGGGGTCGAGGTCGATCCGCACCTCGGTCCATTCCAGGCCCTTGCTGCGCAGGAAGTTCTTGGCGGCCACGCAGTAGGCGCACACCGCGCTGGTGTAGAGGGTGATTTCGGTGGAAGCGTTTTCGTTCAAGATGATCTCCGGAAGCTCGTGGCGCCGCAGCGGTCGATCGCCATTTTCGCCGATCCTGCACGTCGCGTCGTGCACGCGCCGCAACGACCCGCGACGACGGCGTGGATTAACGAGGTGTTCACGCCTGCCGTCCGCGTCGCCCCCATCCTGTCAGCCACTCCGCCCCGGTCCCCGCCCATCCGATCCCGCATGCGCCTGCTTCCCGCCACCATCGCCCTCGTCCTCGCAGTGGCTGCCTCCGCGGCACCCGCGCAGCAGCGGCTGCCCGACATCGGTTCGTCCGCGGACACCATGCTCGGGCCCGCCCAGCAGCGCGAGTACGGGCAGATGCTGCTGGCCCAGCTGCGCCACTACGACTACATCCTCGATGACCCATTGATCGATTCGTGGCTGCGCCACATGGGCAACCGGCTGGCCGAGGCCAGCGACCAGCCCGAGCAGCCGTTCACTTTCTTCATGATCAAGGATCGTTCGGTCAATGCGTTCGCCACCCTGGGCGGGTACATCGGCACCAACGCCGGCCTGGTCCTGATCGCCGACAGCGAGGACGAGGTCGCCGGCGTGCTCGCCCACGAAGTCGCGCACGTGACCCAGGCCCATGTCCTGCGCGGGGCCGAGCGCGCCCAGCGCGACAGCATTCCGATCCTGCTGGCGATGCTGGGGGCAATGGCCGTGGCGTCCCAGACCAGCAGCGACTCGGCGGGAAACGCCGCGGTCGCGGCGGTTGCCGGTGCCCAGGGCCTGCTGCTCCAGCGCCGGATCGACTACACGCGCTCCAACGAGTCCGAAGCCGACCGCGTGGGCATGCGCACGCTTGCCCGCAGCGGCTACGACACGACTGCAATGGCAAGAATGTTCGAACACATGCAGGCGCTGTCACGCACCAACCAGGGCGGCGAGCGCGAGCGCATGCCGGATTACCTCCGCACCCACCCCGTCACCACCGTCCGGATCAGCGAGGCCCGGCAGTTGGCCGAGCAGCACGCCGACCAGCACAAAGGCAATTTTTCAACCGTCGGCCTCGCCGGCAACAATCCGCTGCTGCCGCCGCTGTTGCGCCCGGGCGCACCCGGCGCCGCCAGTGGCAACCAGTTCGGCTGGGCCCGCGAGCGCCTGCGTGCGCTGAGCGCGGAGACTCCGGCACGCGCCATCGCCGAGTACGGCCGGCTTTCGCGCAGCGGCGAGCTCACCGAACCCCAGCGCTACGGATTGGCCGTGGCGCAGCTGCTGGCGGGCCAAGGGGCCGAAGCCGCACGCGGCTTCGAAGCGCTGCTGGCCTCGAATCCCGGCGACACCTGGCTGCTGTTGGGCCTGGCACGGGCCGAGTCCCGCCAGGGCCTGCACGCCGCCGCCGATGCCCGCTACGAAGACCTGGTGCGGCGCATGCCGCGCAACCGCGCGGTGGTGCTGGGCTATGCCGAGACCCTGGTCGAGCGCAACAACGCCGAGTCCGGACGTCGTGCACAGGACATCCTGCGGCCGCTGATGGCCGCCTCCGGCGAAGATCCCGTCTTCCACCACATCTTCGCCCGTGCCAGCGACAGCGCCGGCGACCCGATCCGCGCCGGCGAGGCCTGGGCGGAACACGCCTTCCTCAACGGCCGCGCCGAGCAGGCCCTGCTCCAGCTCAACACCCTGCGCAAGCGCGACGACCTCGACTATTACGCACGCGCCCGGATCGATGCGCGCATCGCTGCGATCACGCCGACCGTGCTTGAGCTGCGCCGCCAGGGCATCCGTGACCCCGACCTGCACCGCCGCTGAGACGTGCGTCAGCGCGCGGCGCTGTCACCAAACAGTCACCAAACCGTCGTCTAATGGCCGTCATGACCAGAAGCGAGCGGTAGCAGCGTGCAGAAGCGCATCCTGATCGTCGACGATGAACCCGCCATCCGCGACATGGTGGCTTTCGCCGTGCGCAAGGGCGACTACGAGCCGGTCCACGCGGGCGATGCCCAGCAGGCGCAGGAGGCAATCGCCGACCGCGTGCCCGACCTGATCCTGCTGGACTGGATGCTGCCCGGCACCAGCGGCATCGAACTCGCACGGCGCTGGCGCCGCGAAGCGCTGACCCGCGAGATCCCGATCATCATGCTGACCGCCCGCGGCGAGGAAAACGACCGCGTCGGCGGCCTCGAGGCCGGAGTCGACGACTACGTGGTCAAGCCCTTCTCGTCGCGCGAGCTCCTGGCCCGCATCCGCGCGGTCATGCGCCGCTCCCGCGAGGACGACGAGGACGGCAGCGTGGTCGTTGGCGGCCTGCGCATCGACGGCGCCGCGCACCGGGTGTTCGCGGGCGAGGAACCGGTGTCGATCGGACCCACCGAATACCGCCTGCTGCATTTCTTCATGACCCATCCCGACCGGGTGTACTCGCGTTCGCAGCTGCTGGACCACGTCTGGGGCGGCAGCGTATACGTCGAGGAACGCACGGTCGACGTGCATATCCGCCGCCTGCGCAAGACCCTGGAGCCCTTCGCGCTCGACGGCATGGTGCAGACGGTGCGGGGCGCGGGTTACCGATTCTCCGCCTCGGTCTAGACTGGCGGCATGCCGCAGACCCTCAAGACTTCGTGGCAGCGGACCCTGGCGACGCTGGCAGGGGTCCTGGTTGCCGCCCTGCTGATCGGACTGGCGGTGGGCCAGCCGTGGCCCGCCGTGGCGCTGGCTGCGCTCGCGCTGCTGGCCGCGCACCTGTTGCGCCTGCACCGGATCATGGGCCACCTGGACGCACGCATGCGCCTGCCGCCCCCCAGCGCGCGCGGGGGTGCCTGGTCGGCCGTGGAACGGCTGCTGCATCGCGCCCGCCATGAGGTCCGCGCCCGCGAGCGCCGGCTGGTGGAGATGATGCGCGCCTATCGCGCGGTCGCCACCGCCCTGCCCGATGCGCTGGTGGTCGTCGACCGCAATACCCAGCGGGTGATCTGGTGCAACGCCGCCTCCGGCAGGCTGCTGGGCCTGGGCTACCCGCAGGACCGCGGCGCCAGCCTCTGCGAACGGCTGCAGCCGCTGCCGATCGCGCACTGGCTGAGCGCCGGCCGCCACGCCGAGCCGATCGTCGACGCCGCGTCGCCCGCGGATCCGGCAATCCGCATCAGCCTGCGCCTGATCCCCTATTCCGATGCGCTGTGGCTGCTGGTCGCCCGCGACGTCGGCAAGCTGATGCGCCTGGAGAAGATGCGCCGCGACTTCGTGGCCAACGTCTCCCACGAGCTGCGCACGCCGCTGACGGTGATCCACGGCTACCTGGACATGCTGGATCCGGCCGAGGCCACCGAAACCGCCGACTGGGAGCCGATCATCGGCGAGATGCGGCGCCAGTCGCAGCGCATGACCCAGCTGGTGGAAGACCTGCTGATGCTGTCCAGGCTGGAGGCACAGGAGACCACCGATGACGACGAAGTCGCGATGGCGCCGATGCTCGCCACCCTGCACCGCGAGGCGGAAGCGATCAGCCAGGGCCGCCACCAGGTCAACGTCGACGACTTCGCCGGCGTCGATCTGCGCGGCTCCACGCGCCAGCTGCACAGCGCGTTCTCCAACCTCGTCGCCAACGCGGTGCGCTACACGCCCAGCGGCGGCACGATATCGGTCCGCCTGCAGCCCGCCACGCACGGCGGCGTTTCGCTGTCCGTGGAGGACAGCGGCTACGGCATCCCCGAGGCACACCTGCCGCGCCTGACCGAGCGCTTCTACCGCGTTTCCAGCAGCCGCACCCGCGAAACCGGCGGCACCGGTCTGGGCCTGGCGATCGTCAAGCACGTGCTGCAGCTCCACCAGGCGGGGCTGGAGATCAGCAGCGAAGTCGGGCGCGGCAGCACCTTCTCCTGCCATTTCGGCGCCGAGCGCGTCCTGGCGCGAACGCCGGACCACCATGAAGAACCCCATGACCAGACCAGCACCGGCCAACCCGCCTGACGCCCGCGCCGCGCGCACCCTTGCCGCGCACGCGCAGGCAGCCACGGCCAGGGCAAATGCCGCGGCCGCGGATCCCGCCGCGGATTCACTCCGCGACCCCTCGCTGTACCTCAACCGCGAGCTGTCGCAGCTCGACTTCAACTTCCGCGTGCTCGCGCAGGCGCAGGACGCCACCATGCCGCTGCTCGAGCGGCTGCGCTTCCTGTGCATTTCCTGCACCAACCTCGACGAGTTCTTCGAGATCCGCGCGGCCACCGTGCGCCACGCGCAGGATTTCGACGTGCCGCTGCCGGCCGACGGGCTTTCACCCGGCACCGTGCTGCGCAGGATCCACGAACGCACCGCCGAACTGGTGGCCGCACAGTACGCGTGCTGGAACGACGTGCTACGCCCGGCGCTCGCCGATGCCGGCGTACGCGTGCTCGCTCGCGAAACCTGGAACATGCGCCAGCGCCGCTGGCTGCGCGCGTATTTCCGCGAGGAAATCCTGCCCGTCCTGTCGCCGCTGGGCCTGGACCCGTCGCACCCCTTCCCGAAGATCCTCAACAAGTCGCTCAACCTGGTGGTGGTGCTCAAGGGCAAGGACGCGTTCGGCCGCAGCGGGCACCTCGCCATCGTCCGCGCACCGCGTTCGCTGGCGCGGATCATCCGCCTGCCGCCGCGCGTGTCCGGCGGCGACCATGACTTCGTGTTCCTCTCGGCGATGCTGTCGGAATTCGTCGAAGACCTGTTCCCGGGCATGAAGGTCCAGGGCGCGTACCAGTTCCGGGTCACCCGCAATTCCGAACTGATCCTCGACGAGGACGAAGTCGAGAACCTGGCGCTGGCGCTGCGCGACGAACTGCTGGGGCGCGGCTACCTGCGCGCGATGCGGCTGGAGATCGCCGCCGACTGCCCGGCGACGATCGTCCAGGACCTGCTGCGGAACTTCGACCTGCCCGACAACGCCGTCTATCGCATCAACGGGCCGGTGAACCTCAACCGGGTGATCCACGTCTACAACGACGTCGATCGCCCCGAGCTCAAGTTCCCGCCCTTCCAGCCACGCCACCTCCCCGGCGGCGACGCGATGTTCGAACGCATCGCCGAGGGCGACATTCTGCTCCACCATCCCTTCGACGCCTTCAGCCCGGTGCTCGAGCTGCTCAAGCAGGCGGCAACCGATCCCGGCGTGCTGGCGATCAAGCAGACGCTGTACCGCACCGGGCGCGACTCGCCGATCGTCGAGCACCTGGTGCAGGCCGCGCGCAACGGCAAGGACGTGACCGTGGTGGTCGAGCTGCGCGCGCGCTTCGACGAAGAAGCCAACCTCGGCCTTGCCGACCGGCTTCAGGATGCCGGCGTGCAGGTCGTCTATGGCGTGGTCGGCTACAAGACCCACGCCAAAATGCTTCTGGTGGTGCGACGCGAGGGCCGCCGCCTGCGCCGCTACGTGCACATGGGCACCGGCAACTACCACAGCGGAACCGCGCGCGCGTACACCGACATCGGCCTGCTGACCGCCGATGTCGATATCGGCAGCGACGTGCACCAGATCTTCCAGCAGATCTCGGGGCTGGCGCCGGCAATCCAGCTCAAGCGCCTGCTGCAATCGCCGTTCACCCTGCACGCGGCGGTGCTGGCCTCGATCAGGCGCGAGGCCAGGTTCGCCGCCGCCGGCCGCCCGGCGCGGATCGTCGCCAAGATGAACGCACTCAACGAGCCGCAGGTGGTGCGCGCCCTGTACGCCGCCTCGCAGGCGGGGGTGCAGATCGACCTCATCGTGCGCGGTGCCTGCACCCTGCGCCCGGGCGTGCCCGGCGTCTCCGACAACATCCGCGTGCGCTCCATCGTCGGCCGCTTCCTGGAGCACAGCCGCGTGTACTGGTTCGGCAACGATGGCGCGCCGGAAACCTGGTGCGCCAGCGCCGACTGGCTGGAGCGAAACCTGCTGCGCAGGGTCGAGACCTGCTTCCCTATCCTGGATCCGGTGGTCGCCGCGCGCGTTCGCCGCGAGACGCTCGAAACCTATCTAGCCGACAACACCAACGCCTGGGAGCTGCAGCCGGACGGCACTTATCGCGAACTCGCGCCCGCCGAGGGCGAAGCCGCGCATTCCGCCCAGGCGTCGCTGCTTGCGGACATCTGCGGATGAGCCCGGTGACGGCGCCTCCGGCTTCGCAGAGCCAGCCGCTGGTCGACGGCGACATGCTCGCCGCAATCGACTTGGGCTCCAACAGCTACCACATGGTCGTGGCCCGCTACACGCTGGGCCAGCTGCGCATCGTCGACCGCCTGCGCGAAACCGTGCGCATGGCCGAAGGCCTGGACGCCCGCGGCGGCCTCGTCACCGAGGTCCGCCAGCGTGCACTGCAGTGCCTGGCGCGCTTCGGCCAGCGCATCCGCGACATCCCGCCGCATCGCGTGCGCGCGGTCGCCACCAACAGCGTGCGCAGGCTGGCCGCGCCGCAGGCCTTCCTGATGCCCGCTGAAACCGCACTCGGCCACGCCATCGAGGTCGTGGCCGGACGCGAGGAGGCGCGCCTGGTGTACCTGGGGGTCGCGCACGCGCAGCCGCCCAAGGCGGGGCACCGCCGCTTGGTGATCGACATCGGCGGCGGCTCGACGGAGTGCATCATCGGCCGCGGCTTTGAATCGCTGGAGCGCGAAAGCATGCAGCTTGGCGCGGTGGCCAGCACGATGCGCTACTTCGGCAGCGGCCGGCTGTCGCGGCGGAAGTGGCGCGATGCGCTGATCGAAGCCTCGGTGGAGTTCCAGCAGTTCGCGGCCACCTACCGCAGCCTCGGTTGGCAGGAGGCCATCGGTGCGTCGGGCACCAACAAGGCCATCGGCGATATCTGCGCGGCGATGAAGCTCACCAAGGGCGCGGTCACCGCCGCCGCGCTGCCCGTGGTCCGTGACCAACTGCTGCGCGCCGGCCATATCGATGACATCAAGCTCCCCGGACTGTCCGCCGACCGCCGGCCGATCATCGCCGGCGGACTGCTGGTGCTCGAGGCGGCCTTCGGCAGCCTGGACCTTGAGCGGATGGCAGTGAGCAAGGCCGCACTGCGCGAAGGCGTGCTCTACGACATGCTCGGCCGTGCCGGCGACCAGGACCCGCGCGACGCTTCGGTCGATGCACTGGTGCAGCGCTATGGCATGGACCGCGCGCAGGCGCTCCGGGTCGAAGCCACCGCGGGCAGGCTGTTCGACCAGGTCGCGACCGCGTGGGCACTCACGCCCGACGACCGGGTCATGCTGTCCTGGGCGGCGCAGCTGCACGAACTGGGACTGACCATCGCGCACAGCCACTACCAGGTGCACGGCGCCTACATCCTGGCGCAGTCCGACATCGCCGGATTCTCGCGCCAGGAGCAGCAGTTCCTCGCGGCCCTGGTGCGCGCGCACCGGCGCAAGGTGCCGAAGGCCGTGTTCGAAGCCGTGCCCGACCGCCTGCTGCCGGCTGCGCGCAGGCTGTCGGCCCTGCTCCGGCTCGCGGTGCTCCTGCACCGCGGCCATGAGAGCCCGGACATCCCGGGGCTGGACGCCGCGGCCCGCGACGACGCGCTGGAACTGCAGCTGCCCGCGCGCTACCTCGAAGAGCGGCCGTTGCTGCAGGCCGACCTTGCGGGCGAGCCTGCGGAAACCGCCGCCCTGGGCATCGCGCTCCGCTTCAGCCAGCGCGCGACCGGGACGGTATGACCACCGGCCCGGGCGTCAGGGCGCGCCGACCTCTTTCTGAAGACCGCACGCTCGTCGGATCCGTCGAATCCGATCCCGCCGCCGTACCGTGCGAGATGAATGAGCAGGTGACGAAAGGCGGGCAGAGCAACCTGGCACGCACCGGCCGCGTGGGAGACGAGCTGGCGGGCAATCCGCTCAGCCCTTCGCGCGCTCAGAATAGATGCGCACTTCGGTCTTGCCACCGGGCTTGGGCACGAACACCATCTGCGTCTGCGACAGCACGTTGCCACCGGCTGCGGTGATGTAGAACAGGCCCCAGTCCTGCGCGTCGCCCATTTTGTCGAAGCTGCCCACGATGCGGCAGCTCGACTGCTTGCAGGCGATGTCGACGTTGCTCGGGCGCAGCCCGGTGCCGGCCATGGTTTCGCCCGAGATGGTCTCGACCAGGATGTTCTCGGTCGCGGGGCCGGTGACGGGGTCGGCGACATCGCTGGCGAAACCGGCTTCAAGCGCCTTCAGCTGCCGGTCGCGGGCCGCGGCGATCTCTTCCGGCGTTTGCGGCTCCCCTGCTCCAAACCTGGAGTCACCGTCGCCTGCAATGCCATCGATGCCATCGACAGGCTGGGCCCGGCTGCCTGCCGGCGCGCGGCGCGCAGGCGGTGACGGCGTGTTTTCCAGTGCGTCCAGGCGTTCGGTCAGCTGCGCCAGGGTCGCGTCCGCGTCCGCCTTGTCCGGACGGTCCCAGACCAGGCTTGCCACCAGCGCGACCACGGCGATGGCGGCGATGGTCCATGGCAGGCGCTCTTTGAAACCGTTGCGGGTGTGATCGGCACTCATCTCTGTTGCGGCTCCGTGATGTCCTCGACTCACTGTAAACGCTAAACGGCGGCGTTTCCCGACACCGGGCAGGACCATCCGCCACCGTATCGAGCGATGCTATGCTCGGGTCCACCGTTCAGGAGGCAGCAATGGGTCGTCGAATCCTCGCGTTCACGTCGCTGGTCGTGCTGCTTGCGACCGCCTGTTCCAGCGGCCCGGTGCGCCGCATCTCTGAGCCTGCGGCAAGCATCCAGCAGCTGACCGTGCAGGCCGACGGCAGCTGGTCGGTCAACCTGCGGCTGCAGAACTACAGCAGCATCCCGATGCGCTTCGACTCGGTGGATTTGAAGGTCACCGTCGGCAACCAGGACGCCGGCACGCTGCAGCATGCTCCGGCGCTCGAGATCGGCCCCGAGTCGGCGGACGTGATCCCGGTCGCGATGGTGCCGGCGTCCAGCGCGCGCATGGTGCTGGCCGATGCGCTTGCCGCGGGCCGCAGCGTCGACTACGTCCTCGAAGGCAACATCCAGGCCGCACCGGCTGACAAGGGGTCCGCCCGCGGCTACAAGGTGAAGCGCGACAGCGCGCTCAGCCCCGCACCGGGCCTGCCCGGCGTCCTGCGCTGAATCCCGCCACTCCATCCCGACCGATCGCAAGGACACGTCCCCGGATATGAGCCAGTACACCGCCCCGCTCGACGACATCCGCTTCATCCTCAACGAGGTGCTCGACGCACCGACGCAGTTCGCCCGCCTCGGCCACGCCGATGCCACGCCCGACGTCATCGATGCGGTGCTCGAGGAGGCCGCGCGCTTCAGCGCCAGCGTACTCGCGCCGCTCAACGCCGTTGGCGACCAGCAGGGTTGCCACCATGACCCCGCCACTGGCGAGGTGACCACGCCCGACGGATTCAAGGCCGCCTATGCGCAGTACGTCGAAGGCGGCTGGCCGGGCCTGACCGCGGCGCCGGAGCACGGCGGCCAGGGCCTGCCGCACCTGGTGGGCACGCTGGTGAGCGAGATGATCAACTCCGCCAACCTTGCCTGGGGCAACTTCCCGCTGCTTTCGCACGGCGCGGTCGAAGCGCTGCGCCAGCATGGCGAGGACTGGCAGCGCGAGGTCTTCCTGAAACCGCTGCTTGAAGGCAGCTGGACCGGCACCATGTGCCTGACCGAGCCGCACTGCGGTACCGACCTGGGCCTCCTGCGCACCCGCGCCGAGCCCGTCGACGACGGTGCGTATTCGATCACCGGGACCAAGATCTTCATCACCGCCGGCGAGCACGACTTCACCGACAACATCATCCACCTGGTCCTGGCCAAGCTGCCGGATGCGCCGCCGGGGGCGAAGGGCATCTCGCTGTTCGTCGCGCCCAAGTTCAAGGTTTCCCGCGACGGCATCGTCGGCGAGCGCAACGCGGTGCGCTGCGGTTCGATCGAACACAAGATGGGCATCAAGGGTTCGGCGACCTGCGTGATGAACTTCGACGGCGCCCAGGGCTACCTGGTGGGCGAGAAGCACGGCGGGCTCAAGGCGATGTTCACCATGATGAACTCCGCGCGCCTGGGCGTGGGCCTGCAGGGGCTGGGCCTGTCGGAGCGCGCCTACCAGAACGCGCTGCGCTACTCGCGCGAGCGCCTGCAGTCGCGTGCGTTGACCGGGCCGAAGTTCCCCGAAAAGCCGGCCGACCCCATCATCGTGCACCCCGACGTGCGCCGCATGCTGCTGTCGGTCAAGGCCCTGACCGAAGGCAGCCGGATGCTGGCGATGCACGCCGGCAGCCTGCTTGACGAGGCCGCCCATGCCAGCGACCCGGCCGCGCGCGAGCGCGCCGAGACCCTGGTCGGGTTCCTGACCCCGATTTCCAAGGCCTGCCAGACCGAGTGGGGCATCGAGAACACCTACAACGCGCTGCAGTGCTTCGGTGGCCACGGCTACATCGCCGAACACGGCATGGAGCAGCTGGCGCGTGACGCCCGCATCACCACGCTCTACGAGGGCACGACCGGGATCCAGGCCATGGACCTGATCGGGCGCAAGACGGCCTCGTCGCAGGGCGCGGGGCTGAAGCTGTTCCTGGCCGACGTGGAGGCGTTCTGCGCGACCCTGGCCGGCGACGATGAACTCGCCGACGACGTCGCCACCCTGCGCGCCAGATGCGCGGAATGGGGCGAACTGACCACCGGCGTGCTGGGCCGTGCGGCCGGCAACCCCGACGAACTCGGCGCGGCCGCCTGGGACTACCTGTTCTATTCGGGCTACGTGGTCCTGGCGTACTGGTGGCTGCGCGCGGCCGTGGCGGCACGCGATTCGTCGCGGCCGGCCGCTTTCAAGGAGGCGAAGCGCGAAACCGCCCGCTTCTACTTCGCCCGCATCCTGCCACGCACCCTGGCCCACGCCGCCGCGATCCGCGCCGGCGCCGGGTCGCTGATGGCGCTCGAGGCCGATCATTTCGGTGCCTGAGCCGGCCCCTACACAAGCCGTCATGGGGAGCGTATAAACTGCTGTTCCCATGGAACCCGGCAGAGCGCGACTTCGCCTTGTCAGCGGCATGGAACCCCCGGCACCGCCGGCGACCCCGCAGTCAGCGGGCATGGGGGTCCCGGCCCTGGGTCGCGTGCGCCTGCTGGCCCTGGATGCCCACGGCCGCGCGCTTGACTGGATGAGCTGGCAGGAGGCTACCTGCCTGTACGTGCGCGGCGCAGTCGCCTGGACCCTGGGCGAGCCCTGCCTTGCGGTCCGCGGCGGCACCAGCCGCGCCACCGGGGCGCGCAGCGTGGTCGAACTCCACCCCATCGTGGCCGCCCGCGGCCATGCCAGCGCGCGGGCGCTGGATCCGACCCCCGCGCTCACCAACAGCGCACTCTTCGCCCGCGACCAGCACCTGTGCATGTACTGCGGGCATGCGTTCCCGCGCCAGAAGCTCACCCGCGACCACGTCCAGCCGGTGTCGCGCGGCGGGGTGGACACCTGGGAGAACGTGGTCGCCGCTTGCTTCGCCTGCAATTCGCGCAAGGGCGGCCGCAATCCGGCCCAGGCGTCGATGCCGCTGCTCGCCATCCCGTACCGGCCAAGCTGGATCGAGCACCTGATTCTCTCCAACCGAAACATCCTCGCCGACCAGATGGCCTTTCTCTCCAGTCAGCTGCCCAAGCGCCGGCGCTGCTGACGATCCCGGCTCCGTCGCGCGCTGCACGTCGCAGGCTCAACGCGACCGGCGTCACCAAACACGGGACGAAGTGACGCACCGCAGCCGCAAGTGCCGCCCTGTGCGCGTTGACGGCCGTCACCCGCTCCGCAACACTTCGGGCAATTCAACGTCAGGAATGCTGCGCAATGTCGCTGACCCTCGGCCTGACCGGGATGGACCCCGCCACCGAAACCGCACTCAAGGCCGCCTTCATCGAGGCGAACGCACAGCTGGGCGAGTGCTGGTCGCTGGTGCCGGACGCCGACGCCGGGCACATCGTCGTCGACATGGACAGCATGTACGGGCCGATGAGCTGGCTGCGCCTGCACGCCTCCGGCCGCAAGGTGATCGGGCTGACCTCCGCACCGCGCACCCAGACCGACTACCGGCTCGGGCGTCCGTTCGATACCGCGCAGCTCGTGGAGCTGCTGGTCGATGTCGCGCGCGGGATGGGCATCGAATTGCCGCAGGCGGGTGAAAGCGCCGCGAAGCCCCCGGCAACTCCCGCCGCCACAGGGTCGCCCGACGCCAAAGCCGCCGCTGCGGACGCCGCCCCGGCTTCGGACGCTGCCGATACGGCTACTCCCGCGCACGCACCGGCTGCGGCTGCGGCTGCGGCTCCAACTGCGGCTCCAGCTCCGGCTCCGACTCCAGCACCGGCACCTGCGCCCCTCGTCTCCACGTTGCTGCGCCCAACTCCCGAAGCCGAGCCGGCTCCCGTGGCGGAGGCCGCCCCGGCTGCTGCAGCCGTTCCGCCGGCATCGGCATCCGCCGACAATCCCGCGGCCGCCGCAGCCCTGCCCGTACCGGACTCACTGGCCGCGTGGCTGCAGCCCGGCGCCCTCACGGGCAAAGTGCGCTACCGCCAGGACGGACACCCCGTCCTGTTGATCGATGCGTCGAACGACATCTGGTTCGGCCCGGCTCAGCTCAAGCCCCTGGCTGCCTGCTTCGAACGCGGCATCGAGGCTTCGGACTTCGAGCCCCTGGGCGCGGAGGAGTGGGCGCGCGAGACGGCATCGGCCGGCGCCGCCCAGCCGCTGTCGCGGCTGCGCTGGTTCGACGGCCTGCTTGCCGGTGGCGGTGCGCTGCTGCCGGGCCTGGACCCGATGGGCCTGTTCCAGCTCAACAAATGGCCGCAGACCGAACGTGAATTCCCGCGCCACTTCCGCATTGCCACCCAGATGATGAAGGGCCCGGCCACCGTGGCCGGGCTCGCCGCCGCCAGCGGCGTTCCGGAAGCCGATGTCGCCGACTTCGTCAACGCCAACCTGGCCACCGGCTTCGCCGCGCCGGTGCGCGACGAACCCGTGGTCGTGGAAGAGCCGGCAAAACCGCGCGGCGGGCTCTTCGGCCGCCTCCGCAACCGCTGAACGGGCCCTGGGGGCCGACCTCGGCCCTTCGATGCGCCGCAGTACGCCACGGCGTCCTACAATGCGCGGATGATCGACTCCAGCCGCCATCCGCGCCTTGCGCGCATCGACAGCCCGGCCCGCCTGCGTGAGTTCGACGAAGCGGAACTGCCCGCCATCGCCGACGAGCTGCGCGCCTACCTCATTGAATCCGTCGGCAAGAGCGGCGGCCATTTCGGCGCCGGCCTGGGCGTGGTGGAACTGACCACCGCCCTGCACTACCTCTACGACACCCCGCGCGACCGCATTGTCTGGGATGTCGGCCACCAGGCCTACCCGCACAAGATCCTGACCGGCCGCCGCGACACCATCCACACGGTGAAGCAGAAGGACGGCGTGGCGCCGTTCCCCAAGCGCGAAGAAAGCGAGTACGACACCTTCGGCGTCGGCCACTCCTCCACCAGCATCTCGGCCGCGCTAGGCATGGCCATCGCCGCCGCACGCGCCGGCGACGACCGCAGGGTGGTCGCGGTGATCGGCGACGGCGCGATGACCGCCGGCATGGCCTTCGAGGCCCTCAACCACGCCGGCGGCATGGAGCCCGAACCCGACATCCTGGTGGTGCTCAACGACAACCGCATGTCGATCAGCGAGAACGTCGGCGGCCTGACCAAGATGCTCGGCCGCGCCACCGGCAGCCACACCCTCAACGCCCTGCGCGAGGGCGGCAAGAAGCTCCTGGGCGACAAGAACAAGCCGCCCGCGCGCTTCGTGCGCCGCTGGGAAGAGCACTGGAAGGGCATGTTCGTGCCGTCCACGCTGTTCGAGGAGATGGGCTTCCACTACACCGGCCCCATCGACGGCAACGACATCAAGGCGCTGGCCTCGGCGCTGAAGCTGCTCCGGACCCTCAAGGGGCCGCAGCTGCTGCACGTCATCACTACCAAGGGCAAGGGCTACGAGCGCGCCGAAGGCGACCAGATCGGCTACCACGCGGTATCGCCCTTCGATCCCGACCAGGGCCTGGTGGCCAGGCCCGGCGCGGTGAAGAAGCCGACCTATACCGACATCTTCGGCGACTGGCTGTGTGACATGGCCGCCGCTGACCCCAAGCTCATGGGGATCACCCCGGCGATGCGCGAAGGCTCCGGCCTGGTGCGCTACAGCCGGGAGTTCCCGGAGCGCTATTTCGACGTCGCGATCGCCGAGCAGCACGCGGTCACGCTTGCCGCCGGCATGGCCTGCGAAGGCGCCAAGCCGGTGGTGGCGATCTACTCCACGTTCCTGCAGCGCGGCTACGACCAGCTGGTGCACGACGTGGCGCTGCAGGAGCTGGACGTGCTGTTCGCGATCGACCGCGGCGGCGTGGTCGGTCCCGACGGCGCCACTCACGCCGGCAACCTCGATCTCAGCTACCTGCGCTGCGTGCCCAATATGGTGGTCATGGCTCCCGCCGACGAGGACGAGTGCCGGAAGATGCTGTCCACCGGCTTCCGCTTCAACGGCCCGGCCGCAGTGCGCTATCCGCGCGGCAGCGGCCCCGGCGTTGCGATCGAACCGGGCCTGGACACGCTGCCGATCGGCAAGGCGCAGCTGCGCCGCGAGGGTGGGCCCATCGCCCTGCTCGCGTTCGGCGCAACGGTGCCCGCCGCCGAAGCGGTGGGTGTCGAACTCGGCCTCACGGTGGTCAACATGCGCTTCGTGAAGCCGCTGGACCGCGAGCTCGTGCTGGCGCTGGCGCGCACGCACGAAGGCTTCGTGACCATCGAGGACAACGTGGTGATGGGCGGCGCCGGCTCGGGCGTGTCCGAGCTTCTGGCCGCCGAAAACGTGTTGCAGCCGGTGCTGCACCTGGGCCTGCCGGATGCCTTCCAGCACCACGCCAGTCGCGATGACCTGCTGGCCGAAGCCGGCATCGACGCCGCGGGCATCCGCGCCGCGGTGCTGAAGCGCTGGCCGCAAATCGGCCAGGCCGAGGCCGGCGCCGCGCGCAGCGCCAACGGCTGAACGCAAGCTCCAAGGCCTATACTCCGGGCAGCAAGCGCGTCGAAGCGGGCGGTCGACCGGGGGAGGGCCAATGGTTACGGGACCAGCGAGCGGAGAGGTCGAGCGCGCATCGGTGTTCAGCTCGCCTCGCGCACGCGCGGCGCTGCCCAGGCGCGTCTACCGCTATCGCATGCTGGGCATGGGCCTGGGCGCCGTGGCGATGGCGATGGTGCTGTGGGAACTCCAGGCAGGACCCGCACGCTGGGGGCTGTGCGCGCTCACCGGCCTGGCCTGGCCGCACCTCGCCTATCTGCTGGCCAAGCGCAGCGCCGACCCCTTCGTGGCCGAGCAGCGCAACCTGCTGGTGGATTCCGCGATCGCCGCACTGTGGGTGCCGCTGATGCATTTCAACCTGCTGCCAAGCGTGCTGCTGGTTGCGCTGTCGGCGGCGGACAAGGTCAATTCCGACGTGCCCGGCATCTTCCGGCGCACACTGCCGATCTCCCTTGCCGCGCTGCTGCTGGGCGGCCTGGCGACCGGCTTCGCCTTCGAGCCGGCGTCCAGCACCGCGGTGATCCTCGCCTGCCTGCCCATGTTGTTGATCCACACCGGCATGGTCAGCCTCGGCCGGCAACACCTGGTGCGCAAGATCCTGCAGAAGAACCGGGAACTCGACGTGCTCGGTCGCGTCGACCGGGTCACCGGGCTGGCACTGCGCGGGCATTGGGAGCGCGACGCCGCGGCCGCGCTGCATGACGTCCACGCCCACGCCCGGCCCGCGGCCCTGCTGCTGATCGACGTCGACGGCTTCAAGCGCGTCAACGACGACAGCGGCCACGTCGCCGGCGATGCCCTGCTGCGCGCGGCCGGCGCCGCGCTGCGCACGCTGCTGCGCCCCGGCGACATCGCCGGCCGCTATGGCGGCGACGAATTCGCGGTGGTCTGCCCTGCGACCGGTCTGGACGAGGCCGCGCGGCTGGCAGAAACCTACCGCGCCGCCGTCGAACGCATCGCGCTGGCCGAAGCGCCCGGCCACGTGTATTCCGTGAGCATCGGCATCGCGCAGGCGCGCGCGAACCACTCGCGCATCGAGCACTGGATCGCCGCCGCCGATGCGGCGCTGTACGAGGCCAAGCGCGGCGGTCGCAACCGCTTGGTGCTGGCGCCCGGCGAGGCCGAGGACGCGAACGGCTGAGCCCGCCCGCGCCGCTACGGCGCTTCGATGACGTAGCCGCGCGCCGCGAGCTTCTCCAGCATGCCGTCGGCCTTGAGCAGGTAGTGCATCGGCAACATCGCAAAGCTCGAGTCGTGCTCGGCCAGCGCCCGGTCCACGTTGTCCAGCCAGGCCTCGCCGGCTCGCCGCGGCATGTCGGCGACGCCCAGCCGCTGCGCCAGCGCGCTGCCGGTCAGCGCCTCCTGACAGCTCACATAGTGGTTCTCGTAGGGCAGCGCACGCAGCCCATCGATGTCGCCGACAGCCCAGGCATTGGCGCGGGCGCGCATGTTGTCGAGATCGGTCTCGATCCGGTCCATGGTGCCGGCGAAGCACTCGCGGTCGGCAAGGTCACTCTCGTTCAACTCCTTGAGCACGGCCTTGGGATCCTGCACCGTCAGCTGCACCGTGGTCTCGACCAGCGGAACATCGCCGGCCTTGCGCGCCCTGCGGACCACCGGGGCCACAATGCCGCCCGTGCGCAGTCCCGACTTGTCCAGCGCCGCCTCGTACAGCGCCTGCGCCGCCAGCAGCGGGCGGCGCTTCTCGACGCCGCGGTCGCGGCCCATGTAGCGCGCCTTCAGCACCTGCCAGCGCGCGTACTCCGACGGCGACACCACTTCGCTGAGCGGCCGCTTGCCCGGGTTGTTGCGGGCGCGCAGCATCGCCGGCAGCAGCGCCATGCCACGGAAGAGGCCGACATCGGCATCGACCGCGATCGACGGCGCGCCGATGACCACCTGCGAGCCGGCAATGACGGCTTCGACCTTGCCGGAGCTCCACTCCATCCGCCGTGGCAGCGGCGACACCGTGCCCAGGATATGCAGCACGTGGTCACCGCTGCGAACCGTCCACATGCCCGGACCCGGCTGCGCGCCGGAGACGACCATGGTGTCGAGGTCGACGACGTCGTCGTCGGCGGCAGTCCCGGCCTGATCCACGCCCGCCGGGGTGGCGATGGGGTCCATCGCCTGCGGCGGCGCGATGCTGGTGACCGGCTCCCTGTCCTGGGCTTGCGCCCGTGCACCCACCGCGGCCATGGCGATGGACATCGCCAGGACGACCAGGATCCCTGTCTGCTTCCCACGCATGCCGCTCTCTCCCTGTTGGCGTTGACGCGGTTGGAACATGGCGCGCACGGAAGGTTCCCGGATCCGGAAAGCACGAAGCCCGCGCGAGGCGGGCTTCGTACTCGAGATGGTCGGGGTAGCCGGATTCGAACCGACGACCACTTGTCCCCCAGACAAGTGCGCTACCAGGCTGCGCTATACCCCGGTCGGAGAATTATAGCCGCCGCGGCGCCGCGATGGGAGCCGCCGGGCATCGAAACTTCGGATGTGCTCAGCGCCGCAGCAGCTGCAGCACGTCCTCCAGCTCCATCCGCACCTGGCGGATGATCTGGCTGCTGAGCGCGGACTCCTGCTTTGCATCGTCGCCCTCGAGCCGCAGGCGCGCGCCACCGATGGTGTAGCCCTGCTCGTACAGCAGGCCGCGGATCTGGCGGACCATCAGCACGTCGTGGCGCTGGTAGTAGCGGCGGTTGCCGCGGCGCTTGACCGGGCTGAGGCTGGGGAACTCCGTTTCCCAGTAGCGCAGCACGTGCGGCTTGACGTCGCAGAGCTCGCTGACCTCGCCGATGGTGAAGTAGCGCTTGGCCGGGATCGGCGGCAGTTCGCGATTGCTGCCCGGATCAAGCATGGCTGCCTCCAGCGTAGGCCTCGACCCGCTCCTTGAGCTTCTGGCCGGGGCGGAAGGTGACTACGGTGCGCGCGGAGATCGGGATCTCCTCGCCGGTCTTGGGGTTGCGGCCCGGGCGCTGGTTCTTGCGACGCAGGTCGAAGTTGCCGAAGCCCGAAAGCTTGACCTGGCGGCCGCCCTGCAGGGCTTCGCGCAGCGCGGTGAAGAAGGCATCGACGAATTCCTTCGCCTCGCGCTTGTTCAAACCCACTTCTTCGTAGAGCCGCTCAGCCATTTCAGCCTTCGTCAACGCCATGCCAGCCCCCTGGTCAATTCCTGATCCTTGCGCCGTGCGCCCCGGCAGCCGCAGCGGTCACCGAAGCCACCACCGCATCCACATCGCGGTCGGTCAGCGTGCGCGAATCATCCTGCAGAATCAAGCCCATGCCGACACTCCTGAATCCTGTTTCCACGCCCTTGCCGGCATAGACGTCGAACAGTTCCAGGCTACGCAGGAAGGGTCCCGCGGCGGCCACCGCGGTGGCCTGGAGCTCGCTCCAGGCGATGCCGTCGGCAACGATGAATGCAAGGTCGCGGCGCACCGAAGGGAACTTCGACAGCGCGCGCGCGCGCGGCAGCTCACGGACAAGCAGCGCGCCCAGATCGAGTTCAAACGCCACCGCCGGGTGGTCGAGGTCCAGCGCCTGCTGCAGGCGCGGATGCAGCTCGGCGATGACGCCGACCACCGCGCCATCGCGCAGCACTTCTGCCGCGCGTCCGGGATGGGCCCATGCCGGCGTTGCGGAACGGAACTCCAGCCGCGTGCCCGACAGCGTCGCCAACGCTTCCAGGTCGCCCTTGATGTCATGGAAGTCGACGCGGCGGGCGGGTACGCCCCACTGCTCGGCGGCGGCGTTGCCACTGGCGACCGCGGCGATGCGGGGGATCTCGCGCGGCGCCTCGCCGGCGGCGGTCGCGACGAACACCTTGCCCAGCTCGAACAGGCGCACGCGGTCCTGCTGGCGCGCGGCGTTCCGCGCCAAGGCATCCACCAGCCCGGGCAGCAGCCGCGGGCGCATCACTCCAAGCTCGGCGCTGAGTGGGTTGGCCAGCCTGACCAGTGGCTCATCGGCCTGCCAGCGCCCAAGCAGCGCGGCATCCACGAAGGCGTAGTTGATGGCTTCAAGGTAATCCCGGCCCGCGAGCAGCCGGCGCAGGTCGTGCTCAGGCACCCGGCCTTCCGACGCCGCCACCAGGCGCGTCGAGCCGCCGGGAAGCGTGGTCGGCACGGCATCGTAGCCGTGGATCCGTGCGAGTTCTTCGATCAGGTCTTCTTCGATCGCGAGGTCGAAGCGGCGGGTCGGAGCGGTGATCGTCCAGCCTTCGCCGGCGGCCGCCACGCCCAGCCCCAGCGCGCGCAGGATGCGCTCGACCTCGGCATCGGCGATGGCCACGCCCAGAACCCGCGCCAGGCGCGCACGGCGCAGCGTGATCGTGCCCGGACGCGGCAGCGCGTCGGCGATCACGGCTTCGCAGACCGGCCCTGGCACGCCACCGGCGATATCCAGGACCAGGCGCGTTGCGCGTTCGATCGCGGTGCGCGGCAGCTCCGGATCGACGCCGCGCTCGAAGCGGTGCCCGGCTTCGGTGTGCAGGCCAAGGCGCCGGCCACGGCCGATGATCGCGGCCGGCGCGAAGTGCGCGGCCTCGAGGAACACCGTGCGCGTGGCGTCGGTGACGCGGGTGTCGAATCCGCCCATCACGCCGGCCAGGCCCACGGGGCGGTCGGCGTCGGTGATCGCCAGGAAGCCGTCGTCGAGGGCGGCCTCGCGACCGTCGAGCAGGACCAGCGATTCGCCGGCGCGGGCGCGGCGAACGCCGACCGGACCCTTCAGCAGGGCACGGTCATAGGCGTGCATCGGCTGGCCCAGCTCCAGCATCACGTACTGGGTGATGTCGACCAGCAGCGATACCGGTCGGATGTCGCTGCGGCGCAGGCGTTCGGCCATCCACACCGGCGTGGCCCGGGTGGCGTCGATGCCTTCGATGACCCGGCCGAGGTAGCGCGGCGCATCGCCACCGGCTTCCAGCCTCAGCTCGACCGCAGCGTCGCTGGCGGCCGGCACCGCCGCGGCATCAAGCTCCACGACCGTGCCGCCACAGGCCGCGGCGACGTCATAGGCAATGCCGCGCACGCTGAAGCAATCGGCGCGGTTGGGCGTGAGCTTGAGTTCGAAACTGGCGTCAGGCAGACCCAGGAACCCGGCCAGCGGGGTGCCCACGGGGGCGTCGGCCGGAAGCTCGAGCAGGCCCGAGGCGTCGGCGTCCAGGCCCAGTTCCTTCGCCGAACACAGCATGCCGTTGGACTCCACGCCGCGAAGCTTCGCAGGCTTGATCAGCAGCTCGCCGACCTGTGTGCCCACGGTCGCCAGCGGCGCGACCAGGCCCACGCGCGCGTTGGGCGCGCCGCAGACGATCTGCAGCATGCCCACCGCGCCCGCATCGACCTGGCAGACCTGCAGGCGGTCGGCCTCGGGATGCTTTTCCGCCGACACGATGCGCGCGACCACGACACCCTGCAGCGCCTCGCCCAGCGGCGTGACGTCTTCGACCTCAAGGCCGATGGCTGTCAGGGTCTCGGCCAGCGCCTCGCGCGTGGCGTCGGTGGGGACATGCTGGCGGAGCCAGTTCTCGGAGAATTTCATCGAAGCACCCGGATGGCAGGGTCGTGGGCCTGAGGCGCGCCGCGCGCGCTCACGCGAACTGGCGCAGGAAGCGGAGGTCGTTGTCGAAGAAGCTGCGCAGGTCGTCGACGCCGTAGCGCAGCATCGCGAAGCGCTCCACGCCCATGCCGAAGGCGAAACCGGTGTAGCGCTCCGGATCGATGCCGACGTTGGCCAGCACCTTCGGATGCACCATGCCGCAGCCCAGCACCTCGAGCCAGCGCGTGCTGCCGTCAGCCTGGGTCCAGGCGATGTCGACCTCGGCCGAGGGCTCGGTGAAAGGGAAATAGCTGGGGCGGAAGCGCATCTCGAAGTCGCGCTCGAAGAACGCGCGCACGAATTCGGCCAGCGTGCCCTTGAGGTCGGCGAAGCTCGCGTGCTCGTCCACCAGCAGCCCCTCGCACTGATGGAACATCGGCGTGTGGGTCTGGTCGGAGTCACTGCGGTAGACCTTGCCCAGCGCGATCATGCGCAGCGGCGGCTGGCCGCCGCGGGCAAGCAGGTCCTGCATGTATCGCACCTGCACGCCCGAGGTGTGGGTGCGCAGCACGTGGCGCTCGCCGCTGCCGTCGCCAGCGCTGCCGTCATGGGCGCTGCCGTCATGGGCAGTGTAGAAGGTGTCGTGCATCGCCCGCGCCGGATGGTGCGGCGGGAAATTGAGGGCCTCGAAGTTGTGCCAGTCGTCCTCGATCTCGGGGCCGTCGGCAAGCTCGTAGCCCAGGCGGCCGAAGATGTCGGCAATGCGCTCCATGGTGCGGCTGACCGGGTGCAGGCCGCCGGTGGCGGCATCCCGGCCCGGCAGGGTCACGTCGATGGTCTCGTTGGCCAGGCGGGCGTCGAGCGCGGCGGCGTCGAGCGCGGACTTCCTCGCACCCAGGGCCGTGCCAAGGGCGTCACGGGCGCGGTTGATGGCCTCGCCTGCGGCCTTGCGCTGGTCGGCGGGCAGTCCGCCCAGCGACTTCAGCTGCGCGGTCACGCTGCCATTCTTGCCAAGCAGGGCCACGCGCAATGCCTCGACGGCATCCGGCGTGGCTGCGGCGGCGATATCGGCAAGCGCCTGCTCGCGGATCTGTTCGATCAGGATCATCGGGGCACCATCGAAAGCCAAAACGAAACATGGGGAAGGACTTGCGCCCTTCCCCACGTGGGAGCCGCTACAGCGGCGATGTCGTCATGCCCGGCTCGCCGCCGGAGCGGCCCCTGCAGCAGGGCGGGACGACGCCGGGCGGACTCAGGCTGCGAGCGCGCCCTTCGCCTTCTCGGCCAGCGCGGCAAAACCCGCCGCGTCGTGCACGGCGATGTCCGCCAGCACCTTGCGGTCGAGGGTGATGCCGGCCTTCAGCATGCCGTTCATGAAACGGCTGTAGCTCAGGCCATTGATGCGGGCCGCGGCGTTGATGCGGGTGATCCACAGCGAGCGGAAATTGCGCTTCTTCTGCTTGCGGCCGATGTAGGCGTACTGCAGGGCCTTGGTGACGGCCTGCTTGGCAACGCGGAACACCTTGCGGCGCGCGTTGTAGTAACCCTTGGCCTGCTTGAGGACCTTCTTGTGACGGCGGCGTGCCTGCACACCACGTTTGACTCGTGCCATTGTTCAGTCCTCCTCAGAGATACGGCAGCATGCGGTCGAGGCGACCGCTGTCGCACGCCGGGATATGGTTCGTCTGGCGGAGATTGCGCTTCCGCTTCGTCGCCTTCTTCGTGAGGATATGGCTGCGGTTGGCGTGGCCCGCCTTGTACTTGCCGGAAGCAGTCTTCCGGAAGCGCTTGGCCGCGCCCCGATGCGTCTTGATCTTGGGCATTGCGATGTCCTTGTTGGTAGCTCTTCTACTGGCCCGGGCGGTGGCTGGCGCCACGCTTTCCGTCCTGCCCTTGCCTGCTTGATGGCCCCGGGCGCCGAAGGCAGCCGAGGCGGGTCCAACCGGCCCACCCGCAATGCGGGCGAACCGAGCCGCGCATTATGCACGGAGGCGGGTCCATGTGGCAAATCACCTACCCCGCGACCACGGGGACGGGAAGGTCACGCGCCGACGGCGCGCGACATCACTTCTTCTTCGGCGCGATCATCATCACCATCTGCCGGCCCTCGAGGCGGGGCCTGGACTCGACGACGATGTCTTCACCCAGGTCGGCCTCGATGCGGGAGGCCATGCCGCGACCCAGCTCCTGGTGGCTCATCTCGCGGCCACGGAAGCGGATGTTGACCTTGATCTTGTCGCCTTCCTCGAGGAAGGCACGCATCTTGCGCAGCTTGATCTGGTAGTCGCCCTCGTCGGTCACCGGACGGAACTTGACTTCCTTGATCTCGACCTGGCGGGTCTTCTTCTTGGCTTCGTTCGCCTTTTTCTGCGCTTCGAACCTGAACTTGCCGAAGTCCATGATCTTGCAGACCGGCGGATCGGCGTTGGGCTGGATCTCGACGAGGTCCAGGCCCTCTTCAACGGCCATGGCGAGGGCTTCGTCGCGCGAAAGCACGCCGATCATCTCGCCATCCGAGCCGATCACGCGTACGCGGGGTACGCGGATGTCGAGGTTCCTGCGATTCTGCTTGTCCGGGGTACTGATATTGCGATCTCCGTGGGTGGCACTTCTGGCAAGGCCCCGTGCTCCGGGACCCACTGTGCCCGCCACATGGGCAGGCACCGGGCTACATGATACTCAGGGACCCTGCTCCGCGTGCATCCTGGCCGTGAAATCGGCCAGCGGCATCGAACCCAGGTCCTCCCCTGCACGCGTGCGGACGGCGACTGCGCCCTGTTCCTTTTCGCGGTCCCCCACCACGAGCAGGTACGGCACGCGCTGCAGCGTGTGCTCGCGGATCTTATAGCCGATCTTCTCGTTCCGCAAATCCGATTCCACCCGGACGCCTTGATCTGCAAGGGTTTTCCGGACCTCGTCGGCCCAGTCGCCCTGGGCGTCGGTAATGTTCATCACCACCGCCTGGACCGGGGCCAGCCAGGCCGGGAAGGCCCCGGCGTGGTTCTCGATCAGGATGCCGATGAAGCGCTCCATCGAGCCCACGATGGCGCGATGCAGCATGACCGGCGTGCGCTTCTGGCTGGCCTCGTCCACGTATTCGGCGCCAAGGCGGCCCGGCATCATGAAGTCGACCTGCATGGTGCCCAGCTGCCAGGTGCGGCCGATGGCGTCCTTCAGGTGGTACTCGATCTTCGGACCGTAGAAGGCACCCTCGCCCGGCAGCTCCTCCCACTCCACGCCTGCGGCAGAGAGTGCATTGCGCAGCGCGGCCTCGGCCTTGTCCCAGGTGGCGTCGTCGCCCAGGCGCGACTCGGGCCGCAGGGCCAGTTTCACCTGCACTTCCGTGAAGCCGAAGTCCCGGTAGACCTTCATCGCCTGGGCGTGGAAGTCGGTGACCTCGGACTCGATCTGCGATTCGGTGCAGAACACGTGGCCGTCGTCCTGGGTGAAGCCGCGCACGCGCAGGATGCCGTGCAGCGCGCCCGAGGGCTCGTTGCGGTGGCAGCTGCCGAACTCGCCGTAGCGGATCGGCAGGTCGCGGTAGCTGTGCAGGCCCTGGTTGAACACCTGCACGTGGCCGGGGCAGTTCATGGGCTTCAGCGCGTAGGTCCGCTTCTCGGACTCGGTGAAGAACATGTTTTCCTTGTAGTTGTCCCAGTGGCCGGACTTCTGCCACAGGCTCACGTCCAGGATCTGCGGGCAGCGCACCTCGCCGTAGCCGCTCGTGCGGTACACGCCGCGCATGTACTGCTCCACCACCTGCCACAGCGCCCAGCCCTTGGGATGCCAGAACACCAGGCCCGGGGCTTCTTCCTGCAGGTGGAACAGCTCCTGGGCCTTGCCGATGCGGCGGTGGTCGCGCTTCTCGGCCTCTTCGATGCGCAGGATGTAGGCCTTGAGCTGCTTCGCGTCGGCCCAGGCGGTGCCGTAGATGCGCTGCAGCTGCTCGTTCTTCGCGTCGCCGCGCCAGTACGCGCCGGAGGTGCGCAGCAGCTTGAAGGCCTTCAGGAAGCGCGTGTTCGGCACGTGCGGGCCGCGGCACATGTCGACGTATTCCTGGTGGTGGTACAGCCCCATGGCCGTGACCTCGGGCCCCATGTCGTCGATCAGGCGCAGCTTGTAGTCCTCGCCGCGGGCCTTGAAGGTGGCGACCACCTCCTCGCGCGGGGTCATGCGCTTGATCACGTCGTACTCGGTGTCGATCAGCTCGCGCATGCGGGCTTCGATCGCGACCATGTCTTCGGGGGTGAACGGCTGTTCGCGCCAGATGTCGTAGTAGAAGCCCTCGTCGATCACCGGGCCGATCACCATCTTGGCGTCCGGATAGAGCTGCTTTACCGCGTGCCCGACAAGGTGTGCGCTGGAGTGGCGGATGATCTCCAGGCCCTCGGCGTCCTTGGGGGTCAGGATCTGCAGGCTGGCGTCGTGGTCGATGAGGTCGGAGGCGTCGACCTGGCGACCGTCGACCTTGCCGGCGACGGTGGCCTTGGCCAGGCCCGGGCCGATGGACTCGGCGACCTGCATGACGGTGACGGGGGCGTCGAACTCGCGGCGGCTGCCGTCGGGGAGCGTGATCGTGATCATGTGGGCTGGCGTTCTGGTCTGGCGGGTGGCCCCGCGGGCATGAAAAAGGCGCCACGCGGGCGCCTTCCGGATCGGCCGCGGGCAAGGATCAGCAGTGGGCGATGGTAGTGCTCATGTCACACGCTCGGCCGGCGCGTTGGCGCGGGCCACCTGTCCGGAAACCGTGTCGCCCTCGATTCTAGCCCATTGCCGGCCGCGTGCGGCGCGCCCGCCGGCGCCGCGCACGGGTCAACCGCCCCGCCCTGCCACGCCGGGGGGAAGGCCCGAGCCCGGCGGTGGCGCCTGGCCGCCACCGGTCGCCACCCCAACCGCGTTGTAGGGCGAGAACTGGCCGAGCACGCCGTTGAAAAACATCGCCGCCATCGGCGGCGCGCTGACGATCAGCATGGTCAGGATCAGGCCCATGCCGCCCTGCTGCATGGCCATCGACGACATGCTTTCCTGAGTCCCTCCGCCGGGGACCAGGTCGGCGACCCAGAACGCGAGGCCGACCGCGATCAGCATGTCCATCGCCAGGGTCACCATCACCGTCAGCAGCGCCAGCGAGAACAGGGTCCCCAGACCGTGGTACAGCCATTTGCTGAACAGCTGGCGGGTTGCGCGGAACAGCAGGCAGAGGATGAAGATGGGCCCCAGTCCGACGAACAGCGCGATCGCCACCTTGTTGAGCAGCAGCATGCTCGAGGCGATGATCGCCGGCCCGCCGAGGCCCACCCCGGTGAACCACATCGCCCGCGACTTGCGCTGCTCGGTGAGCAGGTCGCCACCCTCGTCGATTGAGTCGATGACCTGAAGCGCGACCTGCATGATGGCCAGGGTGCGGTCGATGTCCTCATAGGGGCCGCCGTCGTCGCGGCCGGTCACGACTTCGGCCACCACCTCGCCAAGTCCATCGGTCAGGATGCGATAGGTCGAGCCCGAGCCGGCGGCGGCACCGGTGGCGATGCCGATCACCAGCACCGCCTTCAGCGCATCGCCGACCAGCGCCATCATCGGCTCGCGCGACAGCCCGGTGGCGATCCGGTAGCCCTGCACCAGGATCCACAGCGTGAGCAGGCTGAGCGCCGCGGTCCCGGCCACGGTCACCACGCGCCCCAGCAGGTTGCCCGCGAACTCGCTGATCTCGTCATCGAGGAAGCTGTTGATCTCGCGGAAGAACATCATGTTCGGCAGAGACTGGGCCTGCGCCCAGTCCATGGCCATCATCGCGAGTGCCGCTGCGCCGTCGATCGCCATGGGATGCTCCTAGCGGTCGCGCTCGCGCGCGGCCCGCAGGGCGACCTTCAGCGCGAGCCCCGCGACCACGGTCCCCGGCCCCGAGTCCGAGAGCGCCTCGTTGGCCACCCGCACGTGGTTCTCCCGCAGCGCGCGCAGCGCAGTGTCGTAGGCGGACATCAGCCTCTCTCCGCTTTGCACGTCGTTCTGGAGCTGGCCCTGTATGGACAGGATCCGGTTGGTGTTGGAAGCAAGCTTTCCTTCCTCCTCCGGGCGGATCCCGTCGCGCTCGGCGTAGGCAGCGCGGAGTTCACCGTCGCGCTCCTCGACGTCTTCAAGCATGGCCACCAGGGCGTTGAAGCGCCGGTTTTCCGTGCGCACGATCGAGATGCAGTACGCGCGCTGTTCGGATCCCTTGCTGTGGCGCGCCGGGTTGGCACCACAGCGCTCGACCAGGCCGGCATCGTCATCGCGCGCCTGGAAGTTTTCCCGGTGGCCCGTGGTGCCGGAGTATGCGTCGCCGGTCACCAGGGCCTGTTCGTATTGCTTGTCCAGCGTCCGCAACTGCTCCGCCTGCTTCTGCAGGTCATCGACTGTCTGCTGGTACTGCGCCACCCAGCCGAGTGCCGTCTTCACCGTGTGCGGCACGTCCACCACCGCCCACTGCGCGGCCGCCGGCCCGGTTGAAAGCAGGCCGGCCAGAAGCAGCGCCCCCGCCCTGGCCCATCTGCGCCGCATCCGCGGCCCTGCGACTTCCCTGTCGTCCATGTCCCACTCCTTGGGTTGAAAGCATGTATCGATTCCTGCCGGGTCAGCCGCTGCGCCTGCCCTTGCGCCGCGCCTGGAACCCGGCAAGCCATTGCTCCGGGCGCAGCGCGTCCTCCCGCACGCCAAGCGCAGCGGCGTTGTCCCCGATCACCGTGTGCATGACCTCGATGTTGTCGGTCGACGCCGAGATCACCGCCAGCACGTCATCCAGCCCATCGAGATCGAGCCGGCACACCGCCGAAGCATGGCCCTGCTTGACCAGGAAGCACCGGGAGCGCTCGTCCAGCGAAACCACGACCCGGTACTCGGCGTCGGTCAGCTTGAGGCCGTCGACATAGTCCTTGCGGCTGGCATTCGGGTTTGGCAGCAGGACCAGGGTTGCGGTCTGCTCGACCAGGGCGGCGGCGATATCGCTCGCCAGTGCGTCTTCCGGGCTCTGGGTGGCAAAGATACCCAGGCCGTTCTGCTTGCGGATGGTCTTCTGCTTGTTGCGCGCGAAGTCCTTGAGCGCGCCGCCGCCCTCCAGGATCTTCCAGAATTCGTCCATCACGTAAACCAGGCGCCGACCATCGATGATTCCTTCCAGCCGGTGCAACAGGTAGCGGACCACGGGCATCCGGACCTCCGGATTCTCGAGGATGTCGGTGTAGTCGAAGCCGATGATGTTCGCGCGTGAAAGATCGACGGTATCCACGGGATTGTCGAAGACCCAGCCCAGGCTGTTGCCCGCCGTCCACTTGCGCAGGCGCGCATAGAGCCCGTCGTCGCCCATGTTCGGCAGGCTTTTCTGCAGGTTCGCCATGCTGCGCAGCTGCATGGGCGTGTCGAGGATGCCTTCCACTGCCCGGAACACGTCTTCGTCCTCGCGTGCGGTGTAGGCGTGCTTCCCCGCGAGCATCTTCACCAGTTCCCCCAGGAACTGCACGTTGGCTTCGGTGCGCTCGCACTGGAGCGGGTTGAAGCCGGTGGGGCGGCCGTTCTCGAGCGCAAGGTAGTTGCCACCGCAGGCACGCACGAAGATCTCGGCACCGCGGTCCTTGTCGAAGAAGAACACGGTCGGGGCAGGATCGAGCTTCTGTGTCTGGCTCAGCAGGAAGTTGACCAGCGCCGTTTTTCCGGTGCCCGACTTTCCGATCACAAGCGTGTTGCCCAGCGCCTTTTCGCCGAAGGAATCCTCGACGGGATGGGTGGCGTGGAAGTTGAAATGGTAGGGCTGCCCGTTGCTCGCCTGCAGCGTGGTGACGCAGTCGCCCCACGGGTTGCGATGCTGCTTGCCGGCGGCGAAATTGTGCAGTGGCGACAAGCCGAGGAAGTTGAGCGAGCTGACGTTCGCCAGCCGCGTCCGGTAGCGCCAGTTGCCCGGCAGCTGGGCATAGAACGCCGAGGCCACGGCGAGATCCTCCTTGGCAGACACGAAGCCGGCATTCGACAGCTCGGCGCGGGCGTCGGCCAGGTGCCGCGACAGCAGCGCCTGGTTCTCGGCGTGAACCGCAAGCGAGAAGTGGTACTCGCCCAGTACGAAGTTGCCGGAGGCAAGCTCGTCCATCGCCTGGTCGAGCTCGACGATCTGGCTGACGGCCCTGTCACCCGACGAAACCATCATGCCCTTGGTGCGGTCGAGTATGCGCAGCGCGTCCTGCCGCCCCATCGGACTGAAGGACTGCGTGAGTACGTACTCGAATCCCAGGTACTTCAGGCCGTTGAGGATCCCCGGCCAGGTGGCATCGGTGTATTCCTTGATGTTGAGGATGGCACCGTAGTGGTGCTTTCCCGATGGCGTCGCCACCACGAAGTCGCCGGTCCGGGCCGAGAACGTGACGCGACTGACCGGAAGGTAGTCGGCGATGGGTGCCGACAGCACCGGCACCGGCTCGGACACGCGGTTGAGTACATAGGCATACAACTCCAACAGGCGCGAAAAGGCGACGCCGTTGTCGCCCTCGTAGATGCACAGGCGCTCGGGCGAATAGTCCTTGAGCACGGCCTCGACGCTGCCCGCCAGTTCATGGACGCGATCGACGGCCTGTTGCTCGGCGGCGGCAAGCCGGCGCGGGTCGGCCGAGCGCTCGACCAGCCGCCGTCCGGCCACGACGGGGCGATAGAGCATGGTCAGGTAGAGGTCGTTCTGCAGCGATTCCTTTTCCGAGAGCGAGGCGAAATAGGCATCCGAGAGCGCCTGGTTGAACATGCCTGCAAAGCGTCCGCCGCCATCGATGCGCTTGCGCCTGCGGATGTCGTGGGTCCAGAACGCGACGTTCGCGAAGTCGGGTGCCCGCAGCGTCTGCAGCATCCGGTTGAACGTGGCGTGCCGATGTTCGAGGTCCCACTCCTCGCGGCCCACGAACGGCAGCCCGCCCAGCCTCCAGGCCAGCAGGTAGTCACCGCCCGTGGTCTTGACCACGTCCGCGGCAACGTGGCTGGAAAGCGGCACGAACCCGCCCACCGCCGCGTCAGCCGCGACCGCGCTCACCGCGAGCCCCCCTGTGCGCGCCCGGGCAGCGGCGCAAACGACCAGTCGCCGCCGCGGAGCGCGCGGTTGCGTACCTTGGCACGGAGCTGCCATCGCAAGCCGAGAAGGCGGAAGACCATCTCGTCCCGACGTGCCATCTGGCGCATGGCAAGGATCACCAGCGGCATCGTCACCAGCAGGAGCAGGTTGATGTACACGGCCAGCAGGAGGCATGTGCCGGCACCCACGAAGAACGGGACGTAGGGCACGCCCAGGAACATCGCAGGTCGCGTGCAGCCGCGGAAAAGCGCGTCCTTACGCATGGAACACCGGCAGCGCCGTGCCCAGCATCGCCGTGCACTCCCCCGCTTCCGGCCCGAGCAGCATCCGCGCAATCTGCGCCGCCGCACCGATCAACAGCCCGCCGACGAGGATCGGGGCCACGTCGGAAATGCGTTTGTGCGCGAACGCGATCTGGTAGCCGGCGAAAATGATCGCGATCGTGACCACGGCGATCGACGCCATGTTCAACAGCCCGTTGACGTTGTCGAAGAAGCCGCAGACCTTGGCGTCGGCGCCACCGAAGCCCTGTGCCAGCGCGACGGCCGGGGCAATGGCCAGGAGGGCGACCGCCTTCGGGCCCGCGGTGCGAACGCGTGCGGCGTGGCGGAGAAAGCGAATGCTGTGGGTACGTGCGTCCATGGTGCGTCCTTGCGTTGGGTTGATTGGGTGCGCGGCATCCGGCCGCGCCTAGAACACGAAAGCGGAATCTTCGCTGCGAGCCGCCGGCCCGGCTGCGGGAGGTGGCCCGCGCGGCTCGGATACCTGTGGCACGAACGGCGACCCCGTCGTGGTGGCGGACCCGGCTGCGTCCACCGCCATCCCCGACAACGGTGCATCGACCGCGCCAGCTCCACCCAGGCGGCCAGGCACGGGCGACGCGGCCGCCGGCGCCGCCGATGCGGATCGCCGGGCACCGAGGTCGGCGGCTGGGCGTGCCGGCCCGGGTGTTCCGCCATTGACCAGCACCGGAATCGCCGCCAGCGCGTCGACGACCGTGTCCAGGCCCGCCGCGGCCATCGAGCGGCGCACTTTCTGGACGTAGCCGTCGCGGAAGCCGCGGGTGAAATTGCCCGAGTAGTAGCAGCTGAACGCCTTGTCCCAGTCACCGCCGGAACGCGCATGGCAATCGGCGAGAATGCGTGCGCCGGCTGCCAGGTTGGGACACGTGGCGAAGGCTTCCTCGTAGGTCACGAGCCCTTGCGCGGCGAGGTTGTGGCGATTGACCTGTGCGAGCCCCACCGAAAAGTTGTAGCCGTCACGCTCGAGCCGGGCGACGGTGGCGAGCGCTTCATGCAGGCTGCGCGGCTGGCGCGCCAGGCGTGCACCAACCACGCCGATGGCATATGGATTGAAGGATGATTCCACGTGCACCACGTGCTCCATCACCTGCAAAGGCACCGCCAGCTCCTGGCAGGCCATGAGCTCCAGGCCCGGGATCATGCCGACGGCTCCGACGCAGCGGCGATGGCGCTGGCACCACCGAACTCGATTCCGCTGATGTGCCGCCGTCCACCGCCGGCACTGATATGGACCACGATGTCGATGGTCATGGCCAGGAGCCTGCGGATGGTCGCGAATTCAAGGCCGGATCCTTCTTCGGACGCCTTGACCATCAACGCCAGCTGGTCCCAGGTCTGCGAGGTGCTGCCTGCATGGCAGCTGGTGATCGAGCCCGGATGGCCGGAGGCGCAGTTGCGGACGAAGTAGAAGGCTTCGTCGCCACGGAGCTCGGCGAGGATGATCCGGTCCGGCTTCATCCGCAGGCAGGCCTCCATGCAGGACTTGGCGCTGACCTTGGCCGAGCCCTGGCCACCTTTGGAATACAGCAGGTGGACGACGTTGGGCTGGCTGATGAACAGCTCGCGCGCATCCTCGATCGTCACCAGGCGCTCGCTTGCCGGGATGTGTTCCACCAGCGCCTTCATGAAGGTCGTCTTGCCGCTTCCGGTGGCACCCGAAACAACCATGTTGCGCCGCAGCTGCACCGCACGCCGGAAGAACTCGGCGTGGCGCCCCTCTGCACGGAGGGCCTTGAGTTCGCGATCTGCGTCATCTCCGCGGCGTTCGACGCCGAGGGCGGCGAAAAACCCCTCGGCCTCATAGTCGTCCAGGCGACGCACCCCGCGCGATGGCAGCCTGATCGTGATCGACACCGTGCCGGCTTCACAGGCCGGCGGAATGACGAACTGCGCCCGCTGCCCGGTCGGGAAGGTGAGCGAAACCACCGGCTCGGCGTCGGTGATCCGCTGCCCGGTATTGCTTCCGTTGACCACTGCATTGCAGAACTGCCGCGCGCGCTCGAAGCTCAGTCCGGGGACCTCTTCCCGGCGCCAGCCGTCACGCGTCTCCAACCAGACCTCGCCCGGGCGATTGATGCAGATTTCGGTGACGTCGGGCGAATCCATGTGCTCAAGGATCCCGAGCACCTGGTACTGGTAGTCCAGGAAGTCCTGCCCCACCGGCAATGAATGGCCCTGATCCATCATGCTCGCGGCCCCGGGCATCACAGCTGCGCCACCACCGCGGAAAAATCCACGTCGCGGGCCACATAGACATTCAGCAGGGTGCCGTGCTGGATGGTGACCGTCGGCGGGCGACGCGCATCCAAGGCCTGGTTCGCCAGTCGTTCAAGGGTCCTCGCGGTCGCGCTTTCATACGGCGACTGCACGACCACCCCACCCTCACCAATCATCGCCGCCGCCGGGCCCTCCTCCGCCGCCGCGTATTTGAAGGCGTCGCTGATCAGGCTGACCAGCAAGGCGGAGCCGATCCGCGAGCCCCAGTGGGCGCTGTAATGGCCCGGATGCCCTGCCCCGCCAAGGCCGTCCACGCCCGGGCTGGCCATGCTGATGTCGATGCCTGTTGGCGTGGTGATGCGGTCCCAGACCACGGCCACGCGCGGGCCGCGCGGCTCGGAATCGTAGCGACCCAGCACCTTGGAGCCCTTCGGCAGCAGCAGCCGGCGTCCGTTGATCGAATACACCGGCTCGGTGACGATGCAGGACGTATAGCCGGGCACATCGGTGACGATCCGTGTTTCCAGCACGCAGCGGATGTAGGTGCCACGGACCAGCAGGGATTCCGGACGCGTGATCGGCCGCGCCGCCGTCGTGGCCTGCGTGGCGACGCTTGACGGCGCGGCCTCGGTTCCCGGAAGCCCCGCGAGCATGGCCTGCATATAGGGATCAGTCGACGACGGAGCCTCGCCACCGGCGCTGCGTCGATCCACAAGGTCCGATGCGCGCGCGGGCAGCGGCAGGGAGAAATCGCGAGCCGGTGAACGCAGCGGCACGGCGGCGGGCAGCACCGGCAACGGCTCTGCAACCGGTGCAGACGACAGGTCCGGCACGGAGTGCACGGGCGGGGCGGCAATCCGCGGCAATTCGGGGATGACCACGGCCTGCTCGCGCGGCACCGGCACAGCATCGTCTCCACCGCCCAGCGCGCGCATCATCCCGAACATCGCCAGCACCAGCAGCACGACGATCGCCGCCAGGAAGCCCAGCGCCTTGCGATTGAGCCGCTGCATGTCCTCGGCGCGCAGCACCGGCGCCGCGGCATCGAGGTCGGGCGCGGCCTGCCGCGCCGCGTAGTGGCCCTGGCCCTCGCCATGGCCCTGGTCATGGCCCGCTCCCGCTCCACTCATCGCCCGTTCCTCCTCAGCCCGACCACGTCACGGCCGTGTCGCACGACCAGGTACGGATAGGTGCCGTGCACCACCAGCACGTCGCCCTCGACGGTGGTGTTGACCACGAAGTCTTCGCCGTCGCGCTGCCTGCGCGCGAAGACCGCCGGAAAATTGCCCGTCGGCAGCGCCGCCTGTGTCCCCATGCGCAGATAGGTGAAACGACCATCGTCGTACACGTTCATCGGCACCAACCATGGTGATGCGCGCCGCGCTGAAACGTCATAGTCGAAGTGGTAGCTGTGCGCCTTGTCGAGCACGGCGTTCTGGCCGAGGTCCGCGACCTCTTCCTTCGGCGGCGCGAAGCTGGCATCGGCGGGATAGCTGAAGGCGATCCTGTACTGCACGCCGGCCCGCCGGGCCTGTTCCAGCGAGGTCCAGTCGCTGGCCACCACCTTCAGTTCGAAGATGTAGGAATGCGACTGCGTGCGCACCAGCATATTGGTGTCGACATCGGCGCCACGCGGCCGCAGGTAGAACACGTTCCCGCGACGGGTGAGGTCCCAGCCGGTGCTGAAGCCGGTGCTGAAGTCGAGAATGTCCTCGGCCGGGTCCAGTTCAAGCTGGGTGGTGATGCCCAGCGCCGTGCGCACCGGATAGACGCCGTCGGGCACATACTCGTAAACCTCGATCTGCGGGGTGCCCTCGACCGGCCGGGCGTTGGCCACCGGCGTCAACGCGAATCCGGCGGCAAGAACGATCCAGACGGCGAGGCTGCTCATGCTGCTCATGGCGCTGCTTCCTGCAAATCCGTGCCTTCATTGAAAGCGTCCGCGTCGGTGCCGGGCTGCCGGGCGTCCGCGACGATCGCGTCCTCGTAATGCGCCGGCTCCGACTCGGCCGGCGGCAGGGGCGCGTAGTCGTTGTCCGCGCGATAGCTGGTGACCTGGAATCCGAGCGGGTTTTCGAGCCGATCCGGCTCCTCAAGCTTCAGCGCAAGGTTGTAGGAGAAGCCGAGCGTCGCGATGCGGCTGTCGAGCGGTCGCGTCGCGCCACTGGACTTGTCATAGACGCTGCGCTGGAAACGCACGGTGGCGCCGTTCGGGCTGCCATCGGGGCCGTCGATGAGCTGGATGCTCAGGATCCGCACCCGGATCGCACGACTCCGTCCGTACGTGTTGAACGGACTGCGCGGATTGTTGGCCGCATGCAGCGATGCGTACTCGCGACCCACCTCAGGCGCGGACATGCCGTGCACCGCGCGCCAGTCACGCAGGTTCATCATCGCCACGTCGTAGGACTCGCGCAGGCCGACGAAGCTGGCAACGTTGGCGCGGGCAATCGCCTCGCTGGCAGTGAGGCTGCGATGGCGGAAATCGGCGTCGAGCCTGGCCACCGTGGCGTTGCCGCTGTAGGCGTCAGCCATGACAAGGAACGGCACGCGCTCCTTGAGCGGCATGACGCGGAAATAGCCCGCGGCAAGCAGCAGGGCCGTGGCCGCCGCGGCGCTCGCCACCCACCACGCCCGGCGTTCACTGCGGCGTGCGAGATCGGCGATGCTGGTTTCGTAGTTGACCGCGCGGACGACCGTCTCCATGGTCGCCGGCCCCGGCCGCTTCTTGTCGAACATTCTGCAATCCATGCAAAGTCGGTGAGGGTGCTGCGAGGAGTCGGCTCAACGTCCTCCGCTTCGTTCGGTGACCACGACCCGGCTGCCTTCAACGCGCAGAACGACGCCCTGGCCATCGAACGCGGCGCCGAGCTGCGCTACCGCATCGGCAAGCGAGCGGGCGCGTATCTCCTGCACCGGCTGGTACAGGGTGAAGTCGGAAGGGTGGCGGTAGTCGAGTTCGCTGCCGCTGTCGCGCGCCCAGCGTACGAGCAGGTTGCGCAGCGTGCCGTCCATGGGCGATGCCTGGAACAGATAGGCGCTGTGCAGCGGAATCGCCTCGGTGCTGTCTGCGTACGTGTTGACCGGTGTCCATCGACCGGCAAAGTCACGCGCATCGCGCCCCGCGCAGGCAGTGGCCATGAACGCCAGTGCGGCGACCGCGACGCATGAAAGACTGCGATACCGCATGTCCATGCCACCCTCCCTGGCCGTACTTCGGACATATAGAATGAAAGAGGCCGGAACGATCCTTGTCCTCGGCCGTGGAACTCCTTTGGATGCCGCCTTGTTGCGTAGCGGCCGCCGCGGCACTGCTCCCCGCGCGCCATGGCTGAACGCTACCTGCCTGCATGTCGCGGTTCAATAGCATTTGCCAATGGATATGTGACCGCGTCCAGAGAACAGAAAACTCCGAGTGCGTTTTAAGGATTCCGGTCGCGATTACCAGCGTCATCCTTGCGCCGTATCATTCGCGGATGCCATTACATATCCGACCTGCGGCGCAGCTCGCCGCCACCCTCGCCACCCTGTTCATGCTCGGTGCCTGCAGCAGTCCCGGCGTGCCCACCGTGACGGCCACGCCAGCTGACGCCAATGCCAGAACCGGCACGGCCATCGGCGCGAGCGCCAACCCACTGCTGCTCATCTCCATCGACGGCCTGCACCCCGACCGCATCAACGCCACCGACTCGCCCAACATCGCCCGCCTCGCCGCCGGCGGCGTGCAGGCGCGCTGGATGACCCCGTCCTACCCCACGCTCACCTTCCCCAACCACTACACCATCGCCACCGGTCTGCGCCCGAACCGCCACGGCATCGTCCACAACTCGATGTCCGACGAGGCGCTGGGCACGTTCCGCCTGTCCGATCGCGATGCAGTCAGCACCAGCGCATGGTGGGGCGGCGAGCCGATCTGGGTCGGCGCCGAGAAAGCCGGGCTGGCCACCGCCACCATGTTCTGGCCAGGGACCGAGGCCGAGATCGCCGGCGTGCGCCCCACGCGCTGGAACGTCTACGACGGCAACGTGCCCGCCAGCCAGCGCGCGGCCACCGTTGCCGGCTGGCTGCTGGAACCGGCAGCCACGCGCCCGGCGCTGGCCACGCTCTATTTCGAGGCGGTCGACAGCCAGGCCCACGGCCACGGGCCGGACTCGGATGAGGCGCGCGACGCGCTTGCCGGCATCGACGTCGCCATCGGCGAGCTGCTGACCGCGCTCGAGCGCGGCGGCCGGCTGCAGCACACGAATATCGTGCTGGTGTCCGACCACGGCATGGCGCCGGTGCCAACCGGCAACGCAGTGGCGGTGGAAGACATGGTCAGCCCGGAACAGGCCCGGCTGCCCAGCATCGGCCAGGTGGTGACGGTGCAGCCCAACCCCGGCCACGAGGCCGCGGTGGAAGCGCGCCTGCTCGGCCGCAAGGACCGGTACGAATGCTGGCGCCGCGACGAGCTGCCGGCGCGCTGGCACTACGGCACGCATCCGCGCATCCCGGCCATCGTCTGCCAGATGGACGAGGGCTGGGACGCGCTGCCGCAGCGCATCCTCGACCGGCGCACGGGCGCACCGGCCGGCGTGCGCGGCTCGCACGGCTACGATCCGGCGCTGCCGTCGATGCGTGCGGTGTTCATCGCGTCCGGCCCCGCGTTCCGCAGCGGCGCGGTGATCGAACCGATCGACAACGTCGATGTCTATCCGCTGCTGGTGCGACTGCTGGGCATTCCCGCGGCCGACCATGACGGCGATCCGGCGGCGCTGCTGCCGGCGCTGGAGGGCGATCCCGCGCACTGAGCCGAGCCTGTCGGGAGCGTCCCGGAGGCCTTCCGCCCTGATGTCCGAAAGCGGCGAGTCTGGCCGCGGCCGCGGTGCTAGCCTGCGTCCATGGCCACCTCCCCGCTCCCCGACGCCGCGGTCTGCGACCAGGCCCGACGCAGTCGCGATCCGCGCTTCGACGGCCTGTTTTTCACCGGCGTCCACAGCACGCGGATCTACTGCCGCCCTGTGTGCCCGGCGCCGTTCGCGAAGCGGGTGACCTATTACGCCAGCGCGGCGGCTGCCGAGGGCGCGGGCTTCCGCCCGTGCCTGCGCTGCCGTCCGGAACTGTCGCCGTCGGATGGTGCCTGGCGGCGCGGTGACGCGGCGGTCGCGCGCGCGCTGGTGCTGATCGATCAGGGCGCACTGGCCGATGCGCCGCTGTCGGCGCTGGCCGGGCGCATCGGCATGGGCGAGCGCCAGCTGCGTCGCCTGTTCGTGGAGCGCGTCGGCGCGCCGCCGGTCGCCGTGCACGGCACGCGGCGCCTGCTGTTTGCCAGGCAGCTGCTGACCGAGTCCGCGCTGCCCGTCACCGAGGTCGCGCTTGCGGCCGGCTTCGGCAGCCTCCGGCGCTTCAACACCAGCTTCAAGGATGCGTATCGGATGGCGCCGCGCGACCTGCGCCGGCAGCCGGGTGCGGCACGCCAGGCACCGGGCGAGGCGCTGGTGCTTCGCCTGGGCTACCGCCCGCCCTACGATTTCGCGGCGATGCTGGCGTTCCTGCGCGGTCGCGCGCTGCCGGGCGTGGAGTCGGTGGGCGATGCGCACTACGCACGCGTGATCGCCGGCATGGATGGCGCGCCTCACGGGTGGCTGCGGGTCTCGGCTTGGCCCGGTGACGCGCATGCGCTGCGGCTGGAACTGCACGCAGCGCAGGCGGCGCGCCTGCTCGACATCGTGCAGCGGCTGCGGCGCATGTTCGACCTGGATGCCGATCCGCAGGTGATTGCCGCCACGTTGTCAGTGGACGACCGGCTGCGACCCCTGCTGCACGCGCGTCCCGGCCTGCGCCTGCCCAGCGGCTGGGACGGCTTCGAGGTCGCGGTGCGCGCGGTGCTTGGTCAGCAGGTCAGCGTGGCCGCGGCGCGCACCCTGGCCACGCGCCTGGTGCAGCGTTTCGGCGAGGTGCTGCCGGAACCGTTCGACGAAGGCCTCGACCATCTGTTCCCGACGCCCGACGCGCTTGCCGAGGCCGACCTCGGCAGCATCGGACTCACCCGAGCGCGCGCGGAAACGGTGCGCGGCGTGGCGCGGGCGCTGCTCGATGGCCGGATCGACCTCCACCCGGAGCGCACGCTTGATGAGTTCGCCGCGCGCTGGCTGGCGCTTCCCGGCATTGGTCCGTGGACGGCGCAGTACATCGCGATGCGCGCGCTCGGCCACCCGGACGCATTCCCGGCCGAAGACCTGGTGCTGCAGAAGGCGCTGCCTACGGACGGCTCGCGACTCACGGCCAAGGCATCGGGTGCACGCGCCGAGGCCTGGCGGCCGTGGCGCGCGTATGCCGTGATCCATCTGTGGAAGGACGCGATGGAGCGCGCCGGCACCGCACTCCCCACGATACGGGTGTGCGCCACAACGCCACGCGTTCGCGCGCGACCCGCAACCGACGAGGCAAGCCCATGACCATCATCTTCCTGCAGACGGACACGCCCATCGGCGTGCTGACTTTGGCTGCCGATAACGACGGGCTGCGCCGCATCGACTTCCCGCCACCGCATGGCCCTCTACCGGGCAACGGCTGGCAGAAAGGCAGCAACGACGTACTGATCCAAGCGCAGCGGCAGCTTGGCGAGTACTTCGCGGGCAAGCGCATGCACTTCGACCTGCCGCTGTCGCCGCACGGCACCGACTTCCAGCGCGCGGTCTGGACCACGCTTGCGGAGATTCCGTACGGCGGGACCTGGAGCTATCGCGATCTCGCGCACAGGATCGGCAGGCCAACCGCGACCCGCGCAGTCGGCGCCGCCAACGGCCGCAACCCGTTGCCGATCGTGCTGCCCTGCCACCGCGTGATCGGCGCGGATGGATCGCTGACCGGCTTCGGCGGCGGCCTGCCGACCAAGCAATTCCTGCTGAAGCTGGAGGGCGCGCTGCCGGCCGGCTACGACCTGTTTGGCTGAGAAGTCTTTGGCACAAGCCCCGATCGGCAATCGTGTGCGGGAAGCCACACCGCGACCCGTAGCCAGCCAGTGTGGGAGCAGCCATGGCCATGATTGGCAGCCGGTGTGGGGGATCAGCCATGGCCATGATTGGCAGCCAGCCAATGTGGGAGCGGCTATAGCCGCGATTGGCGATATCGCGGCCATGGCCGCTCCCACAGGCTCTTTCAGGTCTTGCCTGGCACCGGTCTTGCCTGGCACCGGTCTTGCCTGGCACCGGGCGCGCTCAGTTCCGCTTGCCGGGAAGCACCTGTCCGCCCTGGTGCAGCTCGAGCGATTCCACGCTGCCGTCGGCGCCGCGCTTGAACACGATCTCGACGCCGAACGCTGGCGCTTCAAACGTGTCCTTGCCTCGCGCCTGGAGCGGGAATTCGCCCTGCCCCGTGGCCTGGGCATGCAGCGTGCCGTCGCGCCCACGCACCGTCAGGACGAAGTTCGGCATCAGGGGGTATTCGCCGGCATAAGCCGCCAGGTCCCCGGCGGAAGGCGCGGGCTGCTGCGCGACCTTGCCGCCTTCGCCAGCCTCGTCGAGACGCGTCGCCGGAATCGCGCCGCCGCCCTGCATCCAGGTGAACGCGTAATCGCCATCCGCCTTCTTCTGCGGCCGCAGCACGGCGTCCACCACGGTCGGGAAGAAATCCCCGGCGCTGTCGTGGAACAGTTCGAACTCACCCTGGCCCTCGGCCTGGCCGAACAGCTTGCCGTCGCGCTGGCGCAGGCTCATCTTCATCATGCCCTGCAGCTGGTACTCGCCGACGAGCCCGTCGAGCAGCGCCTGCGACGGGGCCACCAGCACGCGCGGCTCGCCCAGCGGGAACGACGCGTCGACCAGATGCAGGCCGAGGCTGCCCAGGCCGCCGATGGCATTCCAGTTGGTGTCGGACAGGATGACGACGCCGCGCTGCCGGGTCTTGTCCAACGACACGAACGACGAGAAGCCTCCGGTTCCGCCCTCGTGCGCCAGCACGCTGCGGTCGGCCACGGGCATGATCATCCAGTTCATCGCCATGGGCGGCTGTTGGTTGATTTGCGTTTGTGCGAGTTCGATCGCGGCTTCCAATGGCGTCCCGGCGGGGTCGAGATTGGCCTGCACATAGCGGACCATGTCATCCAGCGTGGCGCGTACGCCGCCGACGCCGGCAAGGTCTACCGGAAAAGTCCAGGCCGCGGCCGGCAGGCCGTTCGGAGTGTGCCCGCCCGCGGCGCGCACGCCCTCGGGCCGCTTTGCGATGTAGGCCGTATCCATGCCCAGCGGTGCGGACAGCTTCTGCCCGAGCAGGGTTTCGAAGTCGCTGCCCGCGCGGCGCGCCACCGCATAGGACAGCACCATCGAGGCGAAGTTGGAGTACTCGAACTGCGTGCCGGGCGCCCGCGCCAACGTCACGTCACCAAGCGAGGCGAGGAGGTCATCCACCGTGAGCGCGGCGTACGGATCGGCGGGATTGGTGACCGCCATCCGTGCAGGCAGCGCCGGCAGCCCGCTGGTGTGCGTGACCACGTGGCGCAGCAGGATCGGCGCACCTTCGAACTGCGGCAGCTTCGTGCCTTCCGGCAGGTAGCCAGCCAGCGGATCGTCCAGCGAGGCCTTGCCCTGCACGATCTGGTCCGCCAATAGCGTGGACGTCATGGTCTTGGTGACCGAACCGATCTCGAACGCGCTGTCGGGACCGATGCGCGCGACGGCCGTCGGGTCGGCACAGCGGAACGCGCGCGCGATGTCAGCCTTGTCGATCACCGCCACCGCCATGCAGGCGCCGGTGCGGTCACCGGCCAGCCGCTGGTCGACGAGCGTCGCAAGCGCGGCGTCGTCCATGGCATGAACGCTGCCGCTCACGGCCAGCGCGAGTCCGGCAAGCACCGGAAAGAAGGAAACAGGACGGGTTGGCATGGAGCTCTCCTTGGCATGGGTGGTGTTCACGGGCTTGGACGGTGTTCCTGGAATGACGCTGTCCGTTGTCATGCGTCGCTCCCCGCCAGGTCGTCGATCTGGCGTTGCAGCGCATCGGCGTGGGCACGGAACTGCGTCCGCGCCACGCGGTGGTTGATCCAGGCCAGGGCCGCGTACAGCACCAGCATCACCGCAAGATAGCGAAGCGCGCCGGCGGTCGCACCGTCTCGCGCCAGGGTCAGCCCGGCCAGCCCGATCGCTGGAGGAGTCAGGTACCAGAGCCAGACCTGCTCGAGCATCCGTGCCTGCGCCAGCGTCGCGTCGCGCTGCCGCTGCAGGTAGGCCAGCAGGGGAACATCGTGGTCGGGCTCCGGTGCCAGCCGCCTGGAGCGGCGCAGCCGGAACGGCAGCGCCACGCCCCAAACCGAGATCAGCAGCGCGAAGCCGGCCTGCAGCCACTCGCCGTCAACGAGCGCCGCCAGCGTGATCAGGGCGAAGAAGACGGCGACGAGCACCGCTGCAATCGTCTCGATCAGGTCGCGCCGGCGCACCTTCTTCCACAGCGTCTGGTCGCGCGTTTGAAGCTCGTCCATGGGCAACAGCTGCACAGTCGGCGTGTCGCCACGCCACGCGTTCCTCATCTTGTCCCAGTCCATGCTCAGTCCTCCAGGAAGCGCTGTTCGAACAGTTGGCGCAGACGCGTCATGCGCACCGCCACCGCGTTGACGCTGAGGCCCAGCACATCGGCGACCTGCTCCCGCGGCACCCCTTCCAGGTCAAGCAGGATGACGCTGCGCTGCAGCGGGTCGAGCATCGCGAGGAACTCGTCGAGCACATCCATGGGATCGACCGCGTGGCCGGCGTCGCCCTGCTCGGGCACGTCGTCCAGCGAACGGTGGTCGCGGCGCGGCTTGCGCACGTGGCTCAGCGCGGTGTTCAGCGCCACCCGGTAAAGCCAGGTGGAACGCTGTGCGCGGCCGTCGAAGCTCGCGAAGCTGCGCCAGAGCTGGAGCTGCATCTCCTGCAGCAGGTCCTGCCAGTCCTCGGGACCGGCATAGCGCCGCGCCAGGCGCACCAGCGCCCCGCGGTTGTCCTGGACCATGGCGGTGAACGCCTTTTCGATTTCCATCCCGCAAAGAAGCCTGCTGCCTGGGTCTTGAAGTATTGGTCGCAGCGGCCGACGGAAATTTTCATCGGTCGCGCAGCGCGACCGGAACATGGTGCACGTGGAAGGCGGCCGGCACGCGAATGCCGGCCGCCGCGGATCACGCGATCGGGCTCACTCCGCCCAGACCCCGCGCTCCGGCGTCCAGTACAGCGTCTTGCGCTCGAACTGCTGCTTGCGGCCGTTGCTGCCGTGCGCCTGCTCGTCGGTCTTCGGATAGCCGAGCGCCGCTTCGCGCCCGTTGTTCTCGAAGTGCGCCAGGATCGCACCGTGCACCGCGTGCGCGCCGGTGGCCGGCGTCCACAGGAACAGGCCGTCCTCGAAGTACTGGAACTTTCCGCGCTGGCCCGACACCGGCGACACGGCGGCGTCGAGCTCGTCGGTCATCGCGAAGCCCCAGCGGGTTTCCGAACCCGTGGCCCGGTAGTGCTCCAGGATCTTGCCGTTGACTGCGAACGCACCGGTGCGCGAATGCCACAGGATCATGCCGTTCTTGAACTGCTGGTAGCGCCCGCCCGCCTGCGCCGCCGCTTCGGCGAACTCGGGCACGCCCAGGTGGCTGCGCACGCCGCCCATGGCGTAGTACTTCCTGCCTATCTCGCCATGGGGCAGGACGTCGCAGCGCGGCAGGTCGTAGCCGTCGTTGTCGCGCGCTTCGTCGTTGCCCCAGCGCGAAAGGTAGTAGGCCGACACGTACTGCCCCGCCGGCCCCACGTCGAGGTCGGTCTTGAGCCACCAGCGGTTGAACGTCGCGCCGCTGCGGATCTCGCGACCCCAGGCCTTGCAGTACACGTAATTGGTCCCGGCGTGCAGGCTGCCGCTCTGCGAGCCACCGGTCGGCGACGGGAAGCCGGGTGCGCTGGCATAGGTGTCAACCCAGTAGGTCGGCGCCGTGGCCGGCGGTGGCGCGCCGTTGTTGATCAGGTTGTAGAAGCTTGCCCAGGGGAAGTAGCGGCCCGGGTCGTAGCGGTTCTGGTTGCTGGTCAGCATGCCGTGGCCCTTGATGCGAACGCTGTCCGGAACCACGCGCCAGTAGTCGTAGCCGGGACCCTGCCATGCGGACGCGCAGTTGACCGGCTGGCGCGCGCAGATGCTCCGGGTCAGGCGCGCCGAGGCGTTGATCATCGCCGACGTCCAGTTGCCGGCGTCACCGGCGCGCCCATCGTGTTCGATGCCGATGGTGTAGTGGTTGTGATACGCCGCGTGCCATGCCTGGTGGTGCTCGCGCACCATCTGCGTAACCTGGCCATCGGACCTGCGGATCACGTAGTGCGCCGACACGTTCGATGCCGGGTTCTTGAACCAGGAGATTCCGCCGGCGTAGCTGCCCTCGATCGTATGCATGATCACCGCGGAGCGGCCGTTGCCGGCCGTGCTGTAGTTGCTGGAGTGCGCGGGGTTCCAGAGCGCCTCGCCGAAGTCCATGGCGATGCCGACGTCAAATGCCTGCGCTTCCACGCGCCCCGCTGCACGCGCCGGGCGCTCCTCCACCAGCTCATCCGTGGCACTGATGGTGTCGCTGCCGTAGTCCAGCCTGAGTGCCGGGGCGCCGAGCAGCCGAAGGCGATCGGCGGCAAAGGCAAGTTCCATTTCGATGGGCATGGCGGCGATGCGGATGCCCTTCTCGTCCACTCCGCGTGCCAACGTCTGCAGCACCTCGTAGGCGAAGCTCTGTCGCGCAAAGCCGTGGATGTTGCCGTCGCCGCTGCCATAGCCGGCGTAGCGTGCGAGCGCACCGGCCATGGCTTCCACGCCGCCGTCGCCCCGGCGGGTGCCGCCATCCTTCTCCAGCGCGCGGTCCAACAGCGCCGCGGCGGCGAGGATATTGGTCTCCGGATCCATCAGCACCAGGCGTTCGCTGACGCCAAGGAGCTTCGCGCCCTCCGCCACCTGGTTATCGAACCCACCGCCGCGATAGAGGCCCATCACGCCGTACGAGGCCGGCATGTGGTGATGCCCGGCCTTGCCGTGGGCGTCGGGTTCAACGTGGACCCAGCGGGTCTCGACATAGGCGATCGCCTCCAGCACGCCGCGCGGAATGGCGGGGTAGCGTTCGTGCGCGCGCTGGAAATAAGTCGGGTAATCCGCCCGCTGCCGCGCGAGCGTCGCCATCGCCGACTGGCGCTCGACTTCAGTCGCCTCAACCGCCTCCGCCAGGCCGTGCTGGTCCATTGCGGCGACTGGTGCCGCCAGCGCGACCAGCAGCATCGCTGCGGCCGACAACATCACGTGCTTCCTCATCTGACTCTCCCGTCCGGTCATGTGGTCCATCCCCTGGCCAACAGCTGGCCACATCGGTTCCGGCGGCGGCAGTTGGGGCCAGCCCCATGCGGCGGCAGCACTGTCCTGGAATGTGACCGTGGTCATCGGCACCTGCAGTCAGCCCCAGGTTGTCGACGCATGGACCCGGGACGAGACTCGGCGCATCCCGCATTCCTGCTCGCCGTGGAGGTTCGTCCGACATGTTCCAGCCCATCATCAACAACGCGCTGCACGCGGCCGATCTCTTTTTCCGCCAGGTCCACGAAGCCCTGAACCCGGACACGGGGAGCGTTCCGGGACGCGACGGCGGCTTCGACCAGGCCGTGGGCGGCACCGGGATGGACCAGGCGTTCGACAGTTCGATGGCGGGCGTCGCGGAGGCCGTCTACCTGCGCCAGGACGCGGACGGCTGGCAGCGGATGGGCGACGGCGAACTGGCCGCCGCCGGGATCGATCCCGGCCTCCAGTACAGCAACGGCATGGAGGCCGGCATCTACACCGATGGCGTCGGCAACTACGTGGTGGCCTATGCCGGCAACGATACCGGCGGCGTGGAAGACGTGGGCACGGTGATCGCGCAGTCGGCGGGCTTCCAGACCCGCCAGTACGACACCGCGGTCACGCTCGCGCACCAGGCCGAGAACGCCTTCGGCGGCGACAACGTGGTCTACACCGGGCACTCGCTGGGCGGCGGCCTCGCATCCATGGCCGCGGCGGCCACCGGCAGCACGGCGGTCACGTTCAACGCGCAGGGCATCCACGACAACACGCTGCGCCAGAATGGTCTTGACCCCGGGGCCATCCGCCATGGCGCGGAAAGCGGCCAGATGCGCCACTACAGCATCGACGGCGACTGGGCGACCGGCGTGCAGCGCCAGGTCCCCGTCCTCGACATGCTGCCCGATCCGCTGGGCACCCACATCCAGTTCAACGATCCGGCGGGCCTGCTGAACATCGGCAGCAACCACTACATCGGGCCGGTGAAGGCGGCGATCGAACAGGGTGCCTCTTACCGCATCGAGACCACCGATCCGCTGGAGCGTGCACTGCAGGACGTCTATTCGGCGGTGACCTCGGTCATCGCGAACGCGTGGCGGATGGTTGCGCCACCCATCATCTGAAGCCCTCGATGACCGCACAGCCGCGTCGCATGGAAGCGCCGTACTGACGCCGGACCAGAGCTGCCCGCTGCGGCAGCTCGCCTACCTTCCCGAGAGCTTCGCCAGCGCAGTCCGATAGTGCGCAAGAACGGCAGCGCCGTCCGCATGGCGGCCGTCGGCCACCACACGCCGGCCGGCGATGTGCACGTCCCTGACGCAAGGCCGGTTTCCGCTGAAGAGCCAGCGATCGGCGACGTCACCGGCGGTCGCTGCGGCAAGCAGCGGCGCCTCCGCATCAAGCACCAGGGTGTCACCGCCGGCGTCAAAGCCGGTGGCGTTCTTCGCGCTCGCGTACGCGCCGTGCAGCAGGGTCTCGCCGACGCTGGTCGATGCATCGCCCACGGCGATGTTGCGGCGCCGCTTCACCAGCCGCTGGCCATATTCCAGCCAGCGCAGCTCCTCCACCGGCGATACCGAGATATGCGAGTCCGAGCCGATGCCCCAGGCGCCGCCGGCGTCGAGATAATCGCGCAGGCGGAACAGGCCGTCGCCGAGGTTGGCCTCGGTGGTCGGGCAGATGGCGACGGTGGCGCCGCTCTTCGCAATGGCCGCGACTTCCCAGTCGTTGAGGTGGGTGGCATGCACCAGCGTCCAGCACGCATCGACATCGGCGTTCTGCAGGAGCCATTCCACCGGGCGCAGGTCGCGGATGGCGAGGCAGTCCTGCACCTCGCCCACCTGCTCGGCGATGTGGATATGGATGCGGGCATCGGCGGGCAGCGCCGCCAGCACCGCGCGCATCGCGTCCGGCGGCACCGCGCGCAGGCTGTGCAGGGCGCAGCCGACGCGCAGCAGGTCGTCGCTTTGCGCATGCAGCGTCTCGAACAGGCGCAGGTAGCCGTCCACGTCGTGGCCGAAGCGCTTCTGGCGCTCGCCCAGCGCGCGGCCGTCGAAGCCGCCGGTCATGTACAGCACGGGCAGCAGGGTCAGGCGGATGCCGGTGTCGCGCGCGGCGGCGATCAACGCCTGCGACATTGCCGCCGGATCGGCGTAGGGCCGACCGTCGGGCGCATGGTGCAGGTAGTGGAATTCGCAGACGCTGCCATAGCCGGCTTCCAGCATCTCGACGTAGAGCTGGCTTGCGACCGCGTACAGCGAATCGGGATCGAAGCGCGCGGCCATGCGGTACATGGTCTCGCGCCAGGTCCAAAAGGAGTCCTCGGGATGCGTCTGCCGTTCGGCGAGCCCGGCCATGGCGCGCTGGAAGGCGTGCGAATGCAGGTTGGCGATCACCGGCAGCTGCCAGCCGCCCGCTACCTGGCGAGCGACGGCGGCATGCGGGGCATCGGATGCGTCGGGTGCGGCGCCTGCATCGCGCGCATCGGGCGCTCCGGGTACTGGGTTCGCAGACATGTCGGCACGCTCCGGCGGCAGGGTGCGATAGGCTACCGCGTCGACGCGATCCGAGGTCCTGACATGCCGTGCACTGCAGCCACCACCCCAGCCAGGGCGCATGCCGATGGCCGCTGAGCGCTGGGACGGCCTGCTGGTCAACGCGCGCCTGGCCACGCTTGACGGGGATTCGCACCGCGATGGCGCGCCCGGCGCACCCGATGCAGGCGACGCCCCCGACGGTCGCTCATCAAACGGCCGCACGCACGAGAATGGTGCCGGTGCTTACGGCATGGTCGAAAACGGCGCACTGGGCTGGCGCGACGGCCGGATCGTGTTTGCCGGCGCGGCCGATGCATTGCCCGGCCGTCCGGACGAGCTTGCCGACGTCGTGATCGACGGCGGAGGCGACCTGGTCACTCCCGGCCTGGTCGATTGCCACACCCACATCGTGTTCGCCGGCGATCGCGCCGCCGAGTTCGAGCAGCGCCTGACGGGCGCCAGCTATGAAGACATCGCGCGCGCCGGCGGCGGCATCGTCTCCAGCGTGCGCGCCACCCGTGCCGCCGACGCGCAGGCGCTGCTGGCGCAAACCCTGCCGCGCGCCCGCGCCCTGGTCGCCGATGGCGTGACCACGCTGGAAGTGAAGTCCGGCTACGGCCTGGACTTCGACAACGAGCGCAAGATGCTGCGCACCGCGCGCGAGCTCGGCGATGCGCTGGGCATCGGCGTGCGCACCACCTTCCTCGGCGCACACGCGCTGCCACCCGAGTACGCCGGTGACCCCGACGGCTACATCGACGCCGTCTGCGGCTGGCTGCCGCGGCTGCATGCCGAAGGCCTGGTCGATGCCGTGGACGCCTTCTGCGAGCGCATCGGCTTCAGCAACGCGCAGACCCGCCGCGTATTCGACGCCGCGCGCGCGCTCGACCTGCCGGTGAAATTGCATGCCGACCAGCTCAGCGATGGCGAAGGCGCGGCGCTGGTGGCGGAATTCGGCGGCCTGTCCGCCGACCACGTCGAACACACCTCCGATGCAGGCGTGCGCGCGATGGCGGCCGCCGGCACCGTGGCGGTGCTGCTGCCGGGCGCCTTCCACGTGCTGCGCGAGACCATCCTGCCGCCGATCGACGCCTTCCGCGCGCACGGCGTGCCGATGGCGGTGGCCACCGACTGCAATCCCGGGACCTCGCCGCTGCTGTCGCTGCGCCAGGCCATGCAGCTGGCCTGCACCCATTTCCGCCTGACCCCTGCCGAAGCACTGCGCGGCGCGACAGTGCACGCCGCGCGCGCGCTCGGACTCGACGACCGCGGCATGCTGTGCGCCGGCATGCGGGCGGACTTCGTGCGCTGGCGCGTGCGCGAGCCGGCGGCGCTGTGCTACTGGCTGGGCGGGGAGCTTGCTGTCTCCGTCCATTCCGGCGGCCGCAGGGTGGCCTGATCAAGGAACCACGAAACGTGTTGCCGGCAGGAAAGGCGTCGCGGCTATAGCCGCTCCCACAACTGCCGCTACGAAATGGCGTTACGAAATTCCGTCGCGGCCATAGCCGCTCCCACAACTGCCGTTATGAAATGCCGCCCACGGATGACGCACGCCCATGTGGGAGCGGCTACAGCCGCGAAAGACCCTTCCGCCCGACAAGGAGCCTCCCGATGCCTCAAAGCCCACGCCGCCATGCACTCGCACTGACACTCGCACTGGCCTTGGCCCTGCCCGCCGCCGCGCTGGCCCAGGCCACCGACGCCGCGCGCGCCCTGGCCGCCGACGCGATCATCGTCGATACCCATATCGATGCGCCCGGAGTGCTGGTCTCCAGCTGGGCCGACCTCGGCGAGGCCGCGCCCGACCGCGAGTTCGACTACCCGCGCGCGCGCGAAGGCGGCCTGGACGTCGCCTTCATGTCGATCTACACCTCCGCGCGCCAGGACGAGTCCGGCAGCGCCTGGCAGGCGGCCAACATCCAGATCGACGCGATGGAGGCCCTGGTCCAGCGCCACCCGGAACGCTTCGCCCTGCTGACCTCCCCGGGCGACGTCGAGCGCCTGCGCACCGGCGGCCGCGTGCTGCTGCCGCTGGGACTCGAGAACGGCGGGCCTATCGGCGACGACCTTGCCCGGCTCGCCTTCTTCCGCGACCGCGGCGTCAGCTACATCACCCTGGCGCACAGCGGCAACAACCGCATCTCCGACTCCTCCTACACGGTGGAAAAGCGCTGGAACGGCCTGAGCCCCTTCGGCCGCGAAGTGGTGCGGGAGATGAACCGGCTGGGGATCATGGTCGACGTTTCGCACCTGTCCGACGACGCCGTGCGCCAATCGATCGAGCTCAGCAGCGTGCCGGTGATCGCCAGCCATTCCGCGCTGCGCCACTTCACCCCGGACTTCGAGCGCAACCTCAGCGACGAACTGGCCAAGGCCATCGCGGCGAAGGGCGGCGTCGTGCAGATTCCGTTCGGCACCGCGTTCGTCAACCCGACCGCCGCGGCCAATACCCGCGACTGGTTCCGCGAGTCGCTCGCGTTCGATCGTCGCAGCGCCGCGGGCGTGGCCGCCGGCGAGCCGGCGCTGGACCGCAAGGCCTTCGAAGCGCAGTGGGAACTGGACCATCCCAAGGTGGAGGCCCCGATCAGCGACGTGCTGGACCAAATCGACTACGCGGTCAAGCTGATCGGCGTCGACCACGTCGGCATCGGCTCCGACTTCGACGGCGTCGACGGCGAGCTGCCCGAAGGCCTGCGCACCGTGGCCGACTTCCCCAACTTCATCGCCGGGCTGCAGGCGCGCGGGCATTCGGACGAGGACATCCGCAAGATCCTGGGCGGCAACCTGCTGCGGGTCTGGGCGGTGATCGAGGCGGGCGCCGGCACGCCCTGACCCGCGGCGGCGTCCGGCCCCAAACGACGAAGCCCCGCATCTGGCGGGGCTTCGTACGTCAACGCTGGCGCGGGACTTCAGTCCTTGGCCACGGTCTTCTTGGCCACGACCTTCTTTGCCGGAGCCTTGGCCACGGTCTTGGCGCCGGCCTTCTTCGCAACCGGTGCGGCGGCAGCGCCGGTCGCCTTCGCGGTCACGTGGCTGCGGGCGTTGCCGTAGCTGGAGTTGTAGCGCTTGCCCTTGGCCGTCTTGCGGTCGCCCTTGCCCATCTGTCGCTCCTGGAGTTCGTTCGGTGGGGCGCGCCTTTGCACGCCACAGGGCGCGCATCCTAGCACGCGCGCCGGTTCAGGGCGTCGCGCGGGCCGCCGCGGCAGCGTGGGTGAGGCGCAGGTTCAGCAGGTGCGCGCCGGCGATCATCAGGCCGCCGAGGGTCATCACCGCCGCGTGCACCACGCCGTGGTCATGCAGCGGGCTGAACGCCCCCAGCCAGACCAGCGCCAGGCCCGGCAGCAGCAGCGCCCAGGCCCGGAACGCGCGGTGGCGGCGGAAGCCGATGGCCAGCGTGGTGGCGCCCAGCAGCGTGGCGAACACCGTGACCGCCTGGTCGATGTCCACCCAGCCGCCCACCGACAGCCCGAACGTGGGCAGCACGGCCAGCGCCAGCGGCAGCAGCGCGCAGTGCAGCGCACACAGGAACGCCGCCGCGAAACCGACCCGGTCGGCTCGATTGAGGTTGCATGAAGTGGCCATGACGTTGGTTGGGGTGGCGTCGGAATTGAAACAGTATAACATTTCAATCGACATCACCACACCGGCCCCCATGAACACCAGACGACGCGTTTCCCGCGCCCTCCCGCGCCCCGCCGCATTCGCCAGCCTCGCCACGCTCGCGAGCGCGATCCTGCTGGCCCTGGCCGTCCCTGCATCGGCCCAGGAAGCCGCCCCCGACGACGCCGGCCACGAGCACGGCGTGACCGACCTCGACACGCTCAGGGTCCGCGCCAATCCCATCGCCCGCACCGCCGACGACCTCGCCAGGCCCGTAGCCGTCCTTGCCGGCGAGCGCCTTGACGATGCAAAAGCCAACTCCATCGGCGAAACGGTCGCGCGCCTGCCCGGCGTCCAGTCCTCCTTCTTCGGCGCCGGCGTCGGCCGCCCGATCATCCGCGGCATGGAAGGCGCGCGCGTCCAGGTGCTCAGCGACGGCCTTGCCGCCGGCGACGTGTCGACCGTCAGCGTCGACCATGCGGTGAGCATCGAACCCTTCCTCGCCAACCAGATCGAAGTACTGAAAGGTCCGGCCAGCCTGCTTTACGGCAACGGCGCCATCGGCGGCGCGGTCAACGTGGTCGATGGCCGCATCCCGGAAGCCGCCACGTCGCGGCCGCTCGAGGGCCGCGCCGAGCTGCGCGCCGGCAGCGTCAACGACGAGCGCACCGGCATGCTCCGCCTGGACGGCACCGCGGCCTCGGGACGGCTGGTGTTCCATATCGACGCGCTGCATCGCGAGACCGGTGACGTCGACATTCCCGGCTACGCCGAAAGCGCGGCCCTGCGCGTAGAGCATGAGCACAACGACCATGATGACCACGACGACGACGCGCGCGGCACGCTGCCCAACAGCTTCGTGCGCACGGACAGCGGCGCCCTGGGCCTGTCCTGGGTCGGCGACCGCGGTTTCATCGGCGTCGGCCAGAGCCTGTTCAACACGCGCTACGGCGTACCCGGCCATATCCATGCCGGGGACGAGCAGCAGGACGAGCATGGCCACGGGCACGGCGGAGATGGGGATCGCGACCACGACGCCGAAGGCCATGGCGGCGTCCACATCGAGATGGACCAGCGCCGCACCGAGCTCCGCGGCGGACTCGACGACATCGGCCCCTTCCAAAGCCTGCGCGCGCGGATCGCACACACCGACTACACCCACACCGAATACGAGGGCGACGAGGTCGGCACCGTGTTCGACAACGAAACCATCGAGGGCCGGCTTGAGCTCGCGCACCGGCCGCTCGGCGGCTGGGAAGGCGCCTTCGGCCTGCAGTGGTCGCAGCGCGACTTCGCCGCGGCGGGCGCCGAAGCCTTCGTGCCCGATTCCGAATCGCGTGACGCCGGCCTGTTCTGGATCGGCGAACGCGACTTCGGCCCGGCCAGCCTCGAACTCGGACTGCGCCACGACCGCAACGGCATCGACATCGCCGCAGACGCTGGGCCGTCGCGGGACTTCAGCACCACCAGCCTGTCGCTGGCGTCGCGCTGGGACCTGAGGCCGGACGTGCACCTGTCCTTCGGCCTCGACCGCGCGCAGCGCTCGCCCACCGCCGAGGAGCTGCATTCCAGCGGCATCCACGTGGCGACGCAGAGCCACGAATTCGGCGATCCGGGGCTTGACGTCGAAACCGCCAACCGCGCGGAGGCCGGCCTGCACTGGCACCGCGGCCCGCTGCGCGTGGGCGTGGCGATCTACCACGTGCGCTACGACGACTTCATCTACCTGGCCGATACCGGGATCGTCGACGGTGGCGTGCCGGTGCGGGCCTGGACCCAGGCCGACGCGCGCTTCAGCGGCGGTGAGCTGGACGCGGAATGGACCTTCGTCGACAACGACAGCGGCGCATGGACCGTGGGCGCATTTGCCGACGTGGTGCGCGGACGGCTTGCCGGGCAAGGGACGCGCACGATCGATGTGTCCGTGCCCCACGGTGACCACGCGCACGACTACGCGGCCGAGCTGGCGCTCGACGGCAACCTGCCCCGGATCGCGCCCGCGCGCATCGGCGCCGACCTGCGCTGGACCAGCAACCATTGGCGCGCCGGCATCGGCGCGGTGCGCTACGCGCGGCAGGACGACGTGGCCGGATTCGAGCACGCAACGCCAGGGCACACGCTGGTGCACGCGAACCTGGCCTGGCACATGGACACCGCCAGCGGCAACGCGGTCGAGCTGTTCGTGAACGGCAACAACCTGCTCGACAGGGAGGCGCGCGTGCACACCTCGTTCCTCAAGGACCTGGCGCCGATGGCCGGCCGTGGCGCGAGCGCCGGCGTGCGCGTGCTGTTCTAGCAGCCGGGCCGGCCCGCGGCGTCGCCTGCGATCGCGCGGCGGCGCCCCGGCGGCCTACTCCTTACCGACGCATTCGGCGCAGGTGCCGTGCACTTCGAGCGTCTGCGCACGCGGACGGAAGCCGAGCCCGCGCGCGCGTTCGTCCAGCGCCGCCACGATCTGGCTGTCTTCGAGCTCGACCGCCGAATGGCAGCTGTCGCAGATCAGGAACGGCACCGAGTGCTGCGCGGTGCTCGGATGGTGGCAGGCAACGAAGGCGTTGACCGACTGCAGCTTGTGGATGAAGCCGTTGGCGAGCAGGAAGTCGAGCGCGCGGTACACCGTGGGCGGCCCGGCGGCCCCGGGCCCGTTGCCCTCGCGAACGCGATCAAGCAGGTCGTAGGCCTTGATCGGCTGTTCGGTCTCCGCGATCAGGCCGAGCACGTGGGCGCGGATCGGCGTCAGCCGCAGGCCGCGCTCGCGGCAGGCGCGCTCGACCGCGGACACGAAGGCCGGGGCGTCGTGGACGTGGTGCTTGGGATCGGTGCAGGCGTGGGCGGGCATGCCGTGATGATGGTGCCGAACGTGCGGTGACTCAAGCCGGCACGGCCACTGCCATCAGCAGGCGTGGGAGCCGCTATAGCGGCGATTGCTCCGCGGTTGGCCCGCAAGGACACCGGTGCCCATCGCGGCCATGGCCGCTCCCACGGGAGAACGGCGGGCGGGAAAGTACCGCGCTTGCCTTTGTGGGAGCCGCTATAGCGGCGAAGGGTTTCCGCAGCCCATCGCGGCCATGGCCGCTCCCACAAGGGGTCAGCAGGCGGGAATGCGCGCGATCGCGGCGTTGATGCGCTCCAGGGCTTCATCGCGCCCGGCCAGGTAGACCGTGTGCGCGATGTCCGGGCTCACCTGAGTGCCGGTGATCGCCACCCGCAGCGGCTGCGCGACCTTGCCCATGCCCAGCCCCAGCGTTTCCGCGGTGCCCTGCAGGGCTTCGGCAATGGCCTCGACCGTCCAGGCCGGCAGCGCATCCAGGCGATGGCGCGCTTCGGCCAGCGGCGCCTTCGCCTCGGGCTTCAGGTGCTTGGCCACGGCCTTGTCGTCGTAATCGGTGAGCGGCCGGTACCAGACGGCGGCGCGTTCAGCCATGTCCTTCAGCGTCTGCACGCGGTCGCGCAGGGCGAGTACGACGTCGGCCGGGGCGGGGCCGGCGGCGAGGTCGTAGCCGGCCTCGCGCAGCTGCCACTCGAGGTGCTTCGCGACGTCCGCCGGCGCGTCCTCCTTCAGGTACTGCTGGTTCAGCCAGCCCAGCTTCGCCATGTCCAGGCGCGCGGCCTTGGCATTGACGCCCTTGAGGTCGAACAGCGACTTCATCTCATCGATCGAGAAGATCTCCTGGTCGCCGTGCGACCAGCCCAGGCGCACCAGGTAGTTGAGCAGCGCGTGCGGCAGGTAGCCGGCGTCGCGGTACTGCATGACGTCCGCCGCGCCGGTGCGCTTGGAGAGCTTGGCGCCCTGCTCGTCGAGGATCATCGGCAGGTGCGAGAACGCCGGCACCTCGGCGCCCAGCGCGCGGTAGATGTTGATCTGCCGCGGGGTGTTGTTGACGTGGTCATCGCCGCGGACGACGTCGGTGATACCCATGTCGAGGTCGTCGACGACCACGGCGAAGTTGTAGGTCGGGTAGCCGTCGGGGCGGAAGATGACGAGGTCGTCGAGCTCGGCGTTGGCGATCTCGATGCGGCCCTTGACCTTGTCGTCCCAGGCCACGGTACCGTCGAGCGGGTTCTTCAGGCGGATGACGCGATTCGGGTCGTCGCGGTAGGGCGCGCCCTGCTCGCGGTAGGCGCCGTTGTAGCGGGGCTTGGTACCGGCGGCCATGGCGGCCTCGCGCATGGCGTCGAGTTCGGCCTTCGACTCGTAGGCGTAGTAGGCCTGCCCGGCCGCGACCAGCTGTTCGGCGACCTCGCGATAGCGCTCGACGCGCGCGGTCTGGTAGATCGGGCCCTCGTCGTAGTCGAGGCCGAGCCACTCCATGGCCTCGAGGATGGCGTCGATCGCGGCCTGGGTGCTGCGCTCGCGGTCGGTGTCCTCGATGCGCAGGATGAAGCTGCCGCCGCGGCGGCGCGCCTCCAGCCAGCAGTACAGGGCGGTGCGGGCGCCGCCGATGTGCAGGTAGCCGGTGGGACTGGGGGCGAAGCGGGTGCGGCAGGTCATGGCGTCTGGGACTGGCTCGGGTGACCGGTGATTTTAGCCCTTCGCCGGCATCGGAACTGCCCTGGGAGCGGGCATGGCGCGATCGCCGCTCCAGCGCCTAGCGTAAAGCGCGGTTGTGGAAGCACCCATGGCCGCGATGCCGTGCATTTACACTCCAGGCATGACGACGCTCTTCATTTCCGATCTGCACCTCGATCCGGAACGGCCGGACATCACCCGCCTGTTCGGCGAACTCCTCGCCGGCGAGGCACGCAGGGCCGACGCGCTCTATATCCTCGGCGACCTGTTCGAGGCCTGGGTCGGCGATGACGACCCGTCGGAGACCGGCACCTTCGTGGCGGAGCGGCTGGCGGCGCTGTCGGCCGCCGGGGTACCGGTGTACTTCATGCACGGCAACCGCGACTTCCTCCTCGGCGCGGACTACGCGCAGCGGGCCGGCATGGCACTGCTGGACGATCCGACCGTGGTCGACCTGTACGGACGGCGCGCGCTACTCATGCATGGCGACACCCTGTGCACCGACGACGTGGCCTACCAGCAGTTCCGGGCGCAGACCCGGGATCCCGCGTGGCAGCGGCAATTCCTGGCGCAGCCACTGGCGGCACGGCAGGCGTTCGCGCAGCAGGCGCGCGCGGCCAGCCAGGCGCGGCAGGGCGAACTGCGCGACGCCGGCAAGATGGAAACGATCACCGACGTGGCGCCCGCTGCGACCGAAGCAGCGCTCCGTGCGCACGGCGTGGATCTGCTGATCCACGGACATACCCATCGCCCGGCGGTGCATGCGCTTGATGTCGATGGGCATGCATGCACGTGGGTGGTTCTGGGCGACTGGTACGAGCAGGGATCGGTGTTGCGCGTGGACGCGACAGGACTCCGGTTGTCGAGCCTGTAAAGCCGCGCATCCCCGACTCGCCTCAGAACGCAACTTCAAGATTGGCGCGGATGCTGATGTGCGTCGGCTGCAGGCGCTCGATCCGCTGCCTGCCGCTGGCATCGAAGTACTTCGTATCGCCGGCGATGTCCTGTTGCAGCACGTTGGCCACGCCAAGCCGCAGCCGGGCCTTGTCCCACAGGCTGCCCAGCACATAGGCATCGAGTTCGCGTCGCGCCGACTCACCTTCGATCTGATGGATGCCGGTTCGCGTCGAACCCCCACTGCGATAGCTGTAGCTGGCGCCCACCGACCAGGCAGGGCTGATCCGGTAATCGGCGGCAAGGGTGGAACTCAGGCGCGGCTGTTTGGCGATGCGATTGTCCGGTCCCGGCAGGTCGTCGATCCGCGACCAGTTGCGGGTCAGGTTGAAGCGAAACTCCAGCCCTGATGCGTCCACAGCCTGCAGGAGCGAAAACCTGGTATCGAGTTCGAAGCCCCATGCGGTTGCGTTGCCGCCATTGATCGGCATGGCGACCCAACGGTCACCGACCAGACGTGTCTCCGTGCGGATGACATCCTCGATGGTCCGGACATAGCCGCCAAGGCTGAACGTGGCACCGCCTTCCGGAAACGCCTCGTAGGCCAAGTCCACGCCGGTGGCCAGCTCGGGCTTCAGCAGCGGGTTGCCCATCGTGTCGGGGTCGAGTTCGCGGTTGTTGGTGGAGGTGTACGGCCTTGGTACCAGCAGGCGGAGTTCCGGGGAGCGATAGGTACGGCTCAGCCCCAGACGGACCTGGTTCTTCGAATCCGGCAGTCGCCACCGCGACTGCAGCACGGGCGAAAGCATGGCGGACCGGCTGCGGATCGGCGCGAAGTCGCTGCCGTCGCTGCGGGTTTCGATCTGCTCCCAGCGCGCGCCAAGGTAAAGGGACCAGGCGGGCGTCACCGTCCATTCGTCCTGTGCATAAACCGCGGCGCGTCGGATCCGGGCATCGAACGACAAGTCGCTGAGGCTTGCCGGGAAGCCATCGAAGGCCAGCAGGCGCTGCACGCGCGCTTCGCGCCGCCGATCCAGGCTGCCCTCCCAACCCGCCTCGAACATATGCGCTCCGCTACCTGGCCAGGTGTACTTCCCGAAGGAGGCGAAGTTCCGAACGCGCAACCATCCATCGGTGGCATCGTCCAGGTTCTGCGTGCCGTAGGCGCCATATCCCTGTTCGCGGAAGCGGTAGTCCTCGCGGTTGCCGCCCAGCCCCAGCTTGCTGGTGAGTTTTCCGCCGCTGTCGAACTCACGCGCCCAGCTGAGATCAGTCCGGAGCTGGACCACGTCGATGCCGGTGGACTGGCGGTACCGCACGTGCCGCAGTTCCGGGCCGGACTCCGTCTGCCATCGGATATCGCCATGCCTGTTGTAATTGCTGGCCTCCAGGAACGTTTGCCAGCCGAGCGTGTCCCCGTTCTCCAGGACGGCGTTGAAATGGGGAGACAGCGAAAGCACGTCGCGGAAGCCCTCGACGCGCAGGTCCGTGCTGCGATGCAGGTCCTGCGCACCGTCAGGACGGAAGCCGGTTTCGATACCGTCTTGCTCCGCCAGGAATGTGCGTCGCGACAGGGCAGCGTTCACCGTGTAGCCACGGAACTCTCCACGACGCGACCGGCTCCAGTTGAATGCGGGCGCGGACCGGCCATTGGATTCCGCCAGGCTGATCTTGAGTTCGTCCGAGTCCTTGTTTGCGGCCTTGGCCAGCACGATGTTGATCGTCCCGGCGATGGCTTCGGCGCGCATGTCGGCGGTGGCCGTGCGCAGAATTTCTACCCGCTCGACCATGTCCGGGGACAGCGAGCCCGGATCGAATCCCACTGGGGCCGCCTGCCCGTCGACCAGGATCTGCGTGTATCCGTTGCCCATTCCGCGCAGGGTGATGCTGCCCGTGCTCCCGGGCGCAGCCGTGGTCACGGTCACCCCCGGCAGGCGTTTGATCGCATCAGCAAGCGTGGCGTCGCCGTGCCGCACCAGTTCATCCTTGCCGAAGACCAGGCGGGAAGCCGTGTCGTCCCGACGCGGATCGTGGCGTTCGCCCCGGACCTGCACCTGCTGCAGGTCGGTCACGCCTTCGGGCGCAGGTGCCTGCAGTGGTGCGTCAGTCGATGGCTCCGGTGCGGGATCGGTGGCAACGGCCGCCGCGCCAGCCTGGAAGCAGGCCAGCAACAGCGCAGCAGCAAGTCCCAGGCGCAGGCAGCTGCAAGACGAAGACGATGCGGAGCGGGCTTTCGTCTGCAGGAGCGGATTTTTCATGTTTCACCAGGCAAGCACCGTCCCTCCCGTGAGCCGGGAAACGCGGCAAGTGATGGATGTGGGGGAGCCAGCCGGGGATACGCCGACCGGGTCTGCAGTGCAGCCGTGCTGCGTGCCTATCCGCTCATCGCAGCAAGGGCTCCGGATCGATGCGCTGCCCGTTCAACAGCAACTCCATGTGCAGGTGCGGCCCTGTCACCTTGCCGGTGGTACCGGCGCGGCCGATCTGCGTACCGGCCGCGACCCGTTGCCCGACCTGGACGTCGAAGCCGTCGAGATGCGCATGCAGTGACTGCCAGCCACCGCCGTGATCGAGCACGACCACCGTCCCGTAGTTGGGGCCATCCGGATAATTCGTGGTTGCCGCCGCCACGGTCGCAGCCGCAGGTGCGTAGACGGGAGTCCCACGCGCTGCGGCGAAGTCGATGCCCCTGTGCGGGCGCGTGTAGGGTCCGCCTTCGGCGCCGTAGCGGCTGCTGATCCTGGGCGCGGTCACCGGAAAACTGAAATCGATGGCGGGCCTGACAGTCACGTCGGCGGTGACTTCCGGAGCCGCCGCTTCACTGCGCAGAGGCGCCACGATCGACACGACGGCTGCCGGTGGGCCGCCAGCAGCTTCGTCGATGCCGGCCTGGCCGCGGCCAGGCGTGACCGTGCCGATCTGCACTGCAGCCACCGCGCTGCCGGCCGCCAGCGCCAACGCAAGCAGCGCGATGCGCCATGGCAGGGCCAGGCGTCGCCGCGCATCCCCCTGCACCATGTGGCGGACCCTCAGCCTGTGGCTGCCGGGGTCATGGCGCGAGAACGCCGCGACCGGGGAGGGCATCTGCGATCGTGCCGACAGGCGCAGGGCTTCCAGATAGGCCCGCGCATAGACATGCCGGGCTTCCGGCTCCATTCCCGTTGCCGCGGCGTCGCAGCACAGTTCCGCGGCGACCTGGACGCGACGTTCGATCAGCCCCAGGAAGGGATTGAACCAGAGCGCCACGCCCACCAGGCGCATCAGCGCCGCGCGCTGCGGGTCGTGCCGGGCCAGGTGGCTTGCCTCGTGGCGCAACACCATCTGCAGCTGGCGATCTTCCAGGCGAGCCGCCAGGGCAGTCGGGATGATGATCGCCTGCCGCGGCCAGCAGACCGCGAAGGGACTGACCTGCTGCGTGGTCGCACGAATCTCGATCCCAAGGCGCTGGAGGCGCTGCCGCTCCATTGCAGCCAGCGGTCCCGGCAAGGCAGCCGGAACAACCGGGGACGAGGCCTGGACGATGCGGCGGACGAAAAGCATGCCCTTCCCCCAGCGCAAGGCCGCCAGCCCGGCACCGGCCAGATACAGCATCAGCAGCAGTGGTTCCAGCCAGGCCTTGGCGCCAAGCGGCTCCGCTGCGTCCTGCCACGGCGTTTCAAGGCCGTTCGACCACCCGCCCAGCTCGGCGACCGATGGCAGCGGCAGCGGCGTCGGTAGCGGCCAACTTGCACCTGCCGAGGCGAAGCCATGGAAAGCGACCGCCAGCAGCGTCGGCAGGATCGCGAAGGCCCAGACGACGAGCCAGTAGCTGCGCGCCGCGTGCGAGATGCGCAGGGCGCGATGCAGGGCAAGCCCCAGCGACCAGGCCAGCGCTCCGGCAAACAGGCAGGCGCCGGCGTGAAACCACCAGAGATCCAGCACGGAGACGCTCATGCCTGCCCATCCTGGTCGGAATCACGCAGCAGCGCCCCCAGCTCGTCGACCTCGTCCTCGCTGAGCAGGCGACTGTCGGCAAACGCCTGTGCCGGCAGCGGCCCCTCGATCTCCAGCACTCGCCGCGCGAAGTCCATGCTCAATGCCGCCAGCGTCGAAACCTTGCCGACGGCCGCGCGGTAGACGTTCAAACCGTGCGAATCGAACTCCTCGACCAGACCCTTTTCAACCATCCGCTCCAGCGTCTTGCGGGTGGAGGAGTAGGACCAGCCGAGGATGGGCGTCACATGGTTGTGCACTTCGCGGGCGCTGCAGGCAGCGTGTCGCCACAGGCACTTGAGCAGCTCAAGCTCGGTATTCGAGGGATGGATCATCGAAGCTGTGTCCGCGGCATGTCGTGAGTCGCAAACATACGACAACTGTCGCATGTATGACAAGCCTCGTCCCATGAAGCGCCACGGGCAGTCCCGCTCCAACCCGCCACAGCGATGGCAGCACCGGGTGCGTGGGGTACGCAGCCGACATAAAGAGCAGCTTGCTGCTCAGTCGGCGGAGTACCCCACGCACCCGGTGCCCGCCGCCAAATCCTCAGCCCGAAATCTGCACCAGCGCCGCCAACTCGTCCTCGCTGAACCCCGCCGCGCTGCGCGCCTCGACGTTGAACGGCCCATGCAGCACCGCGCGCGCGTATTCGGCCAGCAATTCCCGGAAACGAGGCTCCGGGTCGATGCCCTCGCGTTCGCAGCACCAGCGGAACCAGTGGCTGCCGGCGGCGACGTGGGCGACTTCCTCGCGCAGGATCACTTCGAGGATGCCGACGGTGGCGTCGTCGCCGAGCGCGCGCAGTTTCACGATCATCCCCGGCGTCACGTCCAGCCCACGCGCTTCCAGCACGCGCGGCACCAGCGCCATGCGCGCGAGCACGTCGTCCGCGGTCTTCTCGGCCATCTCCCACAGGCCGTTGTGGGCGTCGAAGTCGCCGTAGTCGCGACCCATGGCCTGCAGCCGGTCGCGCAGCATGGTGAAGTGCCGGGCCTCGTCGTCGGCCACCATTACCCAGTCGGCGTAGTACTGCGCCGGCATGCCGCGGAAGCGGTAGACCGCGTCCCAGCCCAGGTCGATGGCGTTGAACTCGATGTGGGCGATGGCGTGGATAAAGGCCGCGCGGCCTTCGTCGCTGCCGAAGCCGCGTCGCGGCAGCTCGCGCGGATGTACCAGGCGCGGACGCAGCGGCCGGCCGGGCATGCGGATCGGATCCGGCCCGGACGCGTTGGCATCGGTCCCGCCTCCGGTGCCGGATCCGCCGTCGGCGTCGATAACAAGCTCGCCGCGCCGGAACGCCGCGGCCGCGGCATGGGTGGCCGCGACCTTGTCCTCGGGTGACGCCGCGGCAAGACAGTCGCGCGCGGCGTCGAACAACGACCTCGCCATGATCAGGCGCCGACGCGGCGCTTCTTCTTCGCCTCGTCGGACCTGAGCGTGCGCAGGCCTTCCAGGTAGCCCGGCTCGATGCCGGTCACGTACTCGCCGCTGAAACACGAGCTGTCGAACTTCCTGCCGGGGAACTTGTGCCCGGCCACCGCGGCCTCGAGGTCGGCCAGGTCCTGGTAGACCAGCCAGTCGCAGCCCAGCACCGCTTCGATCTCCTTCTCGCTGCGACCGTTGGCCACCAACTCATCGACCGATGGCATGTCGATGCCATAGACGTTCGGATATCGCACCGGCGGCGCGGCCGACGCCAGGTAGACCTTGCGCGCGCCGGCGTCGCGCGCCATCTGCACGATCTGCTTCGAGGTGGTGCCGCGCACGATGGAATCGTCGACCAGCAGCACCACGCGGTTGCGGAACTCCAGCGGAATCGGGTTGAGCTTGCGCTTCACCGATTTCACGCGCTCGCCCTGCCCCGGCATGATGAAGGTGCGGCCGACGTAGCGGTTCTTGACGAAGCCCTCGCGATACTTCACCCCGAGCGCGTTGGCGATCTCCATCGCCGAATCGCGCGAGGTGTCCGGGATCGGGATCACCACGTCGATGTCGTGGTTGGGCCGCTCGCGCAGGATCTTCTCGCCCAGCGTCACGCCCATGCGCATCCGAGCCTTGTGCACCGAGATGTTCTCGATCATCGAGTCCGGGCGCGCGAAATAGACGTACTCGAAGATGCACGGCGCGTGCTCGCCCGCCTCCACGCACTGGCGCGCGTGCAGCTCGCCGTTCGCGGTGATGACGATGCCTTCGCCCGGCTCGACGTCGCGCACGCGCTCGAAGCCGAGGATGTCCAGCGCCACCGATTCCGAAGCGACCGCGTATTCGGTGCCACCTTCGGCCTCGCGCCTGCCGAGCACCAGCGGCCGGATGCCGTTGGGATCGCGGAATGCGACCAGCCCCAGGCCCAGCACCAGGGCGACGCCGGCATAGCCGCCGCGCGCGCGCCGGTGCAGGCCCTCGACCGCTTTCAGCGCCGCTTCGGGCGTGAGCGCGCGCTCGCGGTCCAGCTCGTGCGCGAACACATTGAGCAGCACCTCGGAGTCGGACTCGGTGTTGACGTTGCGGCGGTCGGTCTCGAACACCTCGCGGCGCAGCGCATCGGTGTTGATCAGGTTGCCGTTGTGGGCGAGCGCGATGCCGTAGGGCGAATTGACGTAGAACGGCTGTGCTTCGTCATGGCCCTCGCTGCCGGCGGTGGGATAGCGGCAGTGGCCGATGCCGACGCGGCCCTGGAGCAGCGCCATCGACGCATCGTCGAACACATCGCGCACCAGGCCGTTGCCCTTGTGCACGCGCAGCCGCGTGCCGTAGCCCGTGGCGATGCCGGCGGCGTCCTGCCCGCGGTGCTGCAACACCGTCAGGCCGTCGTACAGCGCGGGCGCGACTTCAGTGGTTCCGACGATGCCGACAATGCCGCACATGGGGATGGGTCCTGCGAGTATCTGGAGTGGAAAGGCGGGTTTCGGCAAGACGGCGCTGGCAGCGCCGCTTCGGGAGCGTGGCTATGGATGCGAGCGCACGAGACCGTCGATGTTGAAGCTCGATTTCACGCGTGCCTTGAGCTGCTCGGCTTCGGCGCGCGTGACCACCGGACCGGCCTTGACCCGGGTCAGCGTGCCCTTGTCGGTCTGCACGGTGTCGGTGAAGGCGCCGATGCCCGCGGCGCGCAGCCGGTCGCGCAGCGCGTTGGCTTCGCTGGCATTGCCGTAGGCGCCAAGCTGGACTGCGAAACCGGTGCCGGCCGCAGCCGTTGAGGCAGGGGTGGGAGCCGCAGCCGGGGGTGCGGCCGCTGAAGCCGCCGGCCTCGATGCCGCCGCGCTGCTGCCGGACGCTGCCGGCGCTGCCGCGTCCAGCGCGACCACCGCGGCCGTGGCGCGCGAGCCGATGCTGCCGGCGCGCACGCGCGCGGACTCCGCATCGGCGCGCGAAGCGTAGGGACCGATGCGCACCCGCCAGGCGTCGCGATCGCCAACGCGGGTTTCTTCCACGTAGGCCGGAAGGTTGGACTGGCGCAGGCGGTTGACGACGGCGCCTGCATCGGCGCGCGAGCCGTAGGCGCCGAAGTTCACCGCGTAGTCGCCGCCGGCGGTGGCCGCGGGCAGGCGCGCGGGAGCCGCCGCAGGTTCGGGCTTCGGAGGTTCGGGCCTCGCCGGCGCGGGAGCTTCGGGTTCGGGCCCGGTCGCCGCGACCGGGCGCTGTGGCGCGAGAGGCTCGGGCTCCGCGGCGGGGCGCTCCTGCACCGGCAGCGGGGCCTCCGCATCGGCCGCGTCGCCGTCCGCCAGCGGGACCACGTCGACGTCGGACGCGAGGTCGGCTGCGTCCTCCGGGCGCGCGTCGCCTTGCGGCACTGCGGTGGCGGTGTCCACGGTTGCCAGGCTGCCGTCACCGGCCAGCAGGCCGGCGCTGGTCGTGGCATTGGGCACCACCAGCGGCAGGTCGCGGGTGACGTAGTCGCCCGAGGGCGCGTCGGGGACGTGCAGTGAAAGATCGGACACGCCGCTGTCGGGGGCGGGACCCTGCACCAGCATCGGCAGGAAGATCACGGCCAGCGCAATCAGTACCGCGGCGCCGATCAGGCGCTGTTTCAGTCCGGAGTCCATGGAGGCTCGAGGCAACGGGGGCCGCTGAATTATACGGCCCCGCCCGGCTCCACTTCTGAATCCCCGGCAGCGAGCCACGCGAGCGCCGCGCCGGCGACGTGGAAGGAGCCGAAGGCGATCACGCGTTCGCCCGGATGGGCCTGTGCCAGTGCCGCCGACAGCGCCGCGGCGGGGTCGGCGTGGCGCTGCGCGGTTCCGGCCGCGGTGCCGGCCAGGGCGTCGGCCAGGGCATCGGCATCACGGCCGCGGCCGCCGGCGCCGGCAATGCCGGCGAGATGCCAGGCGTCCACGCAGGGCGCGATCGCGGCGACCACGCCGACGGCGTCCTTGTCGGCCAGCGCGCCGTACACGGCCACGGTGCGCATCGCCGGCGCCTCCTGCAGCCACTCGGCCAGCGCGCGTGCCGCCTGCGGGTTGTGGCCGACATCCACCAGCACCTCGACCCCATCGCGCTCAAAGCGTTGCAGGCGCCCGGGCACCCGTGCGGCGGCCAAGCCCCGCGCCCAGGCGGCGTCGTCGATCTCCACGTCCAGCGCGCGCAGCGCTGCGATCGCGGCGGCGGCATTGCGCAGCTGCGCCGGCGCGGCCATGCCCGGCAGCGGCAGAACCAGTTCGAACCCGGGCTCGCGCCACCACCAGCCGTCGCCGGCGTCATCGCGGCCGAAGCGGTAATCGCTGCCGGCACGGATCGCGGAGGCGCCGATGGCATAGGCGTGGCCGAGCACGCTCGACGGCGGATCGTCCTCGCCCAGCACCAGCGGCGTCCACGCCCGCGCGATGCCGACCTTCTCGGTGCCGATGGCCTCGCGGTCGGCACCGAGCCAGTCCTGGTGGTCGAGGTCGACGGTGGTGACCACCGCGACGTCGGGATCGACCAGATTCACGGCGTCCAGGCGCCCGCCCAGACCGACCTCGAGCACGGCGAGATCGAGTCCCGCACGTTCGAACAGCCACAGCGCGGCGAGCGTGCCGTATTCGAAATACGTCAGCGTGGTCGCGCCGCGCGCGGCTTCGACCGCCTCGAACGCCGCCACCAGGCCGGCATCGTCCGCGTCTTCGCCGTCGATGCGCACGCGCTCGTTGTAGGCCAGCAGATGCGGCGAGGTGTAGGCGCCCACGCGCAGCCCGGAGGCAGCGGCAATCGCCTCGATGAAGGCCACCGTCGAGCCCTTGCCGTTGCTGCCGGCAACGGTTGCCACGAGGCGCGCCGGCCGGCCGAGACCCATGCGTGCGGCCACGTCGCGCACGCGATCGAGGCCGAGGTCGACCTCGCGCGGATGCCGGCCCTCGATGTCACGGAGCCAGTCCTGCAGGCTGCGCGTTGCGGCCATGGTTCAGAGCGCCCGGTGCACCGCTTCGCCGAACAGCAGGGTGTGGTGCGCGCAGTCGTTCATGCGCACCACGTCCAGGTGCCCGACATCGGGCCCCTCCAGCAGGTTCAGGGTGGCCGGCGCCTGGCGGAAGGTCCACAGCCGGAACAGCGGCAGGCCGAGCACCCGGCACAGCAGCACGCGGTTCACGGCATCGTGCGAGACCACCAGCAGCGTGTCCTCGGGGCCCAGGCCTTCACAGGCCTTCGCGAACGCCGGCCAGGCGCGCTCAAGGACCTGCTTCAGCGATTCGCCGCCGGGCATCTGCACCTTGTCCGGCGCATCGCGCCAGGCAGCCAGGCGCTCGGGGTCGGATTCGCGGATCTCGCTGGCCAGCTTGCCTTCCCACGTGCCGTGGGCGATTTCCATCAGCCCCGCGTCGACCTCGAGCATGTCCGCGCGCGCCTCGCCCAGCGCCAGCCGCGCCGTGTCGTACGCGCGCGACAGCGGCGAGGCCACGGCGCGGTCGATGCGCACGTCGTGCAGGCGCTCGCCCAGGCGCAGCGCCTGCTTGGCGCCGGTATCCGAGAGCGGGATGTCCTCCTGCCCCTGGTAGCGGCCGGCGCGGTTCCACTCGGTCTCGCCGTGGCGCGCGAGCAGGATCCTCAACGCTTCGGCTCCAGCCCCAGTTCGGCCAGCACGCGCGGCGCCGGATAGACCTCCTGCATGATCCAGCGCATGTAGCGCTGGTCGACCGAGATCATGCGCGTCATCACCGGGTCGAACACCCAGTTCGACGCCACGGATTCCCAGTTGCCGTCGAAGGCGAGGCCGACCAGCTTGCCGTGGGCATCGAGCACCGGCGAGCCGGAGTTGCCGCCGGTGATGTCGAGGTCGGCGAGGAAGTTGACCGGCACCGACTTCAGGCGGCGATCGGCAAGCCCGCCGTAGCGCTTCCCGGCAACCGCATCGAGCAGCGCCTTGGGCGCGTCGAACGGATCGACACCGGTGTCCTTGGCCGGGATCTCTTCAAGCACGGTGAACGGCTTCTGCGGCGTGCCGTCGAGCTTGGTGTAGGGCTTGACGTTGCCGAAGGTGATGCGCAGCGAGGAGTTGGCGTCCGGATAGACGAACTCGCCCTTGCTGGCCTTGTAGTCGGCCACCGCCTGCAGGTAGACCGGGCGCGCCAGCAGCGCGTCGCCGGCACGCGCCTTGCGCTCGGCTTCCTGCGCCAGCAGCGTGGGCATGATCGCCACCGCGTAGCGGATCGCGGGATCCTTGCTGGACTCGTAGGCCTCGCGGTCGGCCTTCAGCCACTTCAGGCGGGTCTCGGTGCTGTCGGCAAGCTCGCTGCGCCCGAGGCGATCGAGCACGCCGTCGATCGCCTTGTCGCCGCTGCCGCCCAGCCAGGCGTCCACGGCCTCGAGGCGCTGGGCCTGCGGCAGCTTGACGTACTCGGCCAGCCAGTACTGCTGCAGGCCGCGGTCCATCTCCGGCACGTAGCGGCGCTCCATCTGGCGCACGGCGCCCTCGATCGTGGGCAGGTCGCGCTCCTGGTAGCCCTGCTCGCGGTCGGCGTCGGGCTTCTCGCGCTCGATCGCCAGGCGGTAGCCGCGGATCGCGGTCGACAGCACGCCGGTGCCGTTGAACTGGCCGAACACCAGGTCGCGCTCGCGGGTGGCGCGGCTGGCCTCGTTGAGCTCGAGGATGCGCGCGTAGGCGTCGAGCACGGCCTGGCCGGACTCGCCCTGCTCCCGCGCCCAGGCCAGCACCTCGGCCTCCTGCTGCTCCTTGGTGGCCATCGCCTTGGTGCGCTCGAAGCCGGCGAGCTGGCTGTCGTAGTTCTTGTAGACGTTCTCCCAGCCGCGCATGGTGCTGGCGTACTTCACTTCGATGTCCGGATTGGCCTCGCCGGCCGCGGCGACCATCTTCTGCAGCGCCTTGTAGTGGCGGACCACGGTCGGGTACTGCCAGTCCTGGGTGTCCTTGAACTCGCTGGCCAGCGCGTAGCGCGCGGTGCGGCCGGGATAGCCGGCGACCATCACGAAGTCGCCCTCGCCCAGCGGCTTGTCGGCGAACTCGAGCCAGCGCTTGGGCTGGTAGGGCACGTTGTCCTCGGCGAACGCCGCCGGCTTGCCGTCCTTGCCGACGTAGGCGCGGTAGAAGGCGAAGTCGCCGGTGTGGCGCGGCCACATCCAGTTGTCGGTTTCGCCGCCGTAGGCGCCGACGCTGCCCTGCGGCGCGTAGACCAGGCGCACGTCGCTGATCTCGAGGTTCTTGAACAGGCGGTAGGTGTTGCCCCCGGCAAAGCTGTACAGGCGGCAGCGGTAGCCTTCGTCGGCCTCGCAGCCGGCGACCAGCGACTTCTCGATCGCGTCGAGCGCATTGGTGCGGCCGATCGCATCGGGCGCCGCGGACACGGCGGCCTGCACCTTGGCGGTCACGTCCTCGATCGACTCCAGCGCGAAGATGCGCGAGTTCGGTCCGGCGCTGATCTCGTCGCCGATCGCCGCGGCGTAGAAGCCGTCGCGCATGAGGTTGTTCTCGGGCGTGGAATTGAGCTGGATCGCGCCGTAGGCGCAGTGGTGGTTGGTCGCCACCAGGCCCTGTGGCGAAACGAAGCTCGCGGTGCAGCCGCCCAGCGAGACGACGGCGCCGAGCGGGTCACCGGTCAGGTCGGCAAGCTGTTCGGGCTTGAGCTTGAGCCCGGCCTTCTTCAGCGGCTTGGCGATCTCGGGGAGCTGCTGCGGCACCCACATGCCTTCGCCGGAGTGGGCGGGACTGGCGGCAGCGGCCGCGAAGGCCGCGACGGCGGCGGCGAGAAGGGTCTTGCCCATAGGTTCGGTGTCCTGGACGGGTTGGATGGTTCGGAGTTTAACGGCCGCCGGCGGCGGCGGGAGCCTGCCGGTCGGCCGCGTCGAGCGGCAGGCCCATCTCGCGCAGCAGCTGCGGCGCGGGATAGACGCGGGCCATGATCCAGCGCATGTAGCGGGCGTCGACGTGGATCGCACGCTTGTAACGCGGGTCGAACTTCCAGCTGGCGCTGACCGCTTCCCAGTTGCTGTCGAAGTTCAGCCCGATCAGGCGGCCGCGGGCGTCCATCACCGGCGAGCCGGAGTTGCCGCCGGTGGTGTCGAGGTTGGTGAGCAGGTTCACGGTCTGGGTGCCGAGGCCGGGATCGACGGTGGCGCCGAAGTCGCGGCGGGCGATGGCATCGAGCAGCGGCTGCGGCGCGTCGAAGGGCGCCACGCCGGTGTGCTTCTCGACGATGCCTTCGACCGTGGTCAGCGGCGACCAGCTGACCGCATCGCGCGGCTGCAGGCCCTGGATGCGGCCGTGGCTCACGCGCAGGGTGGAGTTGGCATCCGGGTAGACCGCCCTGCCCTCGCTGCGGGCGTGGCCGATCATGCCGCGCATATAGGCCGGGCGCAGGCGCAGCAGCTCGCCGGCACGGGCCTTGGCCTCGTCCTCGAAGCGCAGGTCGGCCTGCTGCAGGGTCGCGGCGGCCTGCATGAGCGGATCGGTGGCGGCCTGGACCTCGGCCGGGGCGGCGGCGAACAGGCGCAGGCGCTCGGCTTCGTCGGCCAGGGCGGCACCGGTGTACAGGCGCTCCAGGCGCGACGCGATCGTCGCTGCGTCGGTGCCGAAGACGGCATCGACCTCGGGCACGCGCTGCTCCGCCGGGAGCGCAGCATGACGGCCCAGCAGCTCGGCCAGGATCGCGCGCTCCACCGCCGGCGCGTAGCGGCGCTGGGCCTGGCGCAGGGCGGCCTCGATCCGGGCTTCGTCGCGCAGCTGGTAGCCGCTTTCGCGCTCGGCGTCGGGCTTGCCGCGCTCCAGCGCCAGGCGCTGCAGCCGCATCGCGCCGCCCAGCAGCTGGGTCTGGGCCTGCATCAGGCCGAACAGCTGGTTGCGCTCGCGCGTGGCCCGGGCGGAGGCGATCACCGCGGCGGCGGCTTCGATGTCGGCCCGGGTCGCGGCGGCATCGGGCTGGCCGGACAGCCACTTCGCCATCGCCGCCTCCTCCGCGCGGCGGCCGGCGACGGCATCGCTGCGGCGCAGGCCGTCGAGCTCGCCCCGGGCCCGCTTGAGCGTGTTCTTGAGGCTCGCGACCTGTGCGGCATAACGCACTTCGGCATCGGCGTCGCCCGCGCTGCCGCGCTCGACCGCATCCAGCAGAGCGGTCATCAGCTCCACGCGCGAAGGCAGCTGCCACTCGACCTGGTCGGCGAACTCGGCCGCGGTGCGGTGGCGGAAGGTGCGGCCGGGATAGCCCGCCAGCATCGCGAAGTCGCCTTCGGCCAGCGGCTCGGTCGACACCGTCAGCCATGCCGCGGGCTTGAACGGCACGTTGTCCGGGGAATACGCCGCGGGCTTGCCGTCCGGCCCCACATAGGCGCGGTAGAAGGTGAAGTCGCCGCTGTGGCGCGGCCACATGAAGTTGTCGATCTCGTCGCCGTAGCTGCCGATCGCGTCCGGCGGCGCGTAGGCCAGGCGCACGTCGCGGATTTCGAGCTGGCGCACCAGATCGAAGTCGGTGCCGTAGTACATGTCGACCACGCTGCAGCGGTAGCCGGGTTCCTCGGCCTCGCACTCGGCCACGGCCGCCTTGGAGGCGGCCTCGACCGCGTCGTGGTACGCGCGGCCGGTCCTGCCGCGGGCATCGGCCAGGATGCGGTCGGTGATGCGCTCGAAGCGGTCGGTCACCAGCACCCGCGCACCCGGGCCCGCAGACAGTTCGCCGGCCATCGTCGCCGCATTGAAGCCGTTGGCGATGAGGTTGTTTTCCGGCGTCGAATTCAGCTGGATCGCGCCGTGGGCGCAGTGATGGTTGGTGACCACCAGGCCATGAGGCGAGACGAAGCTCGCCGTGCAGCCGCCAAGCGAAACCACGGCGCTCATCGGCGGCTTCGACAGGTCGGACAGGTCCTTCGGGTCTCCCTGGAAGCCGGACGCGCGCATCGCCGATTCGATCTCGGGCAGCTGGGAGGGCAGCCACATGCCTTCGTCGGCAAGGACGGCGGCGGGCAGCAGCAGGGCGGCGGCGAGGGCCGTGGCGATGGAGCTCGGGCGCATGGGATTACCGGTGGTCTGGACAGCCCCCGACCATAGGCCGCGGCGGCGGCCGGGTGCAAATGTCAGCGGTCATGCCCCAGGTGGCGCGCCGTGGCGGCGGTACAATGGGTGTTTCGACCATCCGACCGGCCCAACCATGTCGCAGTCCCAGCAGTCCACCATTCCCGCCACCATGAAGGCACTGGTCAAGCGCGAGCTTGCCCGCGGCATCTGGATGGAGGAAGTCCCGGTCCCCGAGCCCGGCCCCAACGAGGTCCTGATCCGCCTCGAGAAGACCGCGATCTGCGGCACCGACCTGCACATCTACCTGTGGGACGAGTGGGCGCAGCGCACCATCCCGCAGGGCCTGACCATCGGCCACGAATTCGTGGGCCGCGTGGTGAAGCTGGGCCCGGGCGCGACCGGCTACGACATCGGCCAGCGCGTTTCGGCCGAAGGCCACATCGTCTGCGGCCAATGCCGCAACTGCCGTGCCGGCCGCCAGCACCTGTGCCCGAACACGGTCGGCATCGGCGTCAACCGCAACGGCGCCTTCGCCGAGTACATCGTCATGCCGGCTTCGAACCTGTGGCCGATCCCGGACGCGATTCCGTCGGAGCTGGCCGCGTTCTTCGACCCCTACGGCAACGCCGCGCACTGTGCGCTGGAGTTCGACGTGGTCGGCGAGGACGTGCTGATCACCGGCGCCGGCCCGATCGGCGTGATGGCCGCGGGCATCTGCCGTCACATCGGTGCCCGCAACATCGTGGTCACCGACGTCAACGACTTCCGCCTGAAGCTGGCCGCGGACATGGGCGCCACGCGGGTGGTCAACGTCAGCAAGACCTCGGTGAAGGAGGTCATGGCCGAGCTCAACATGGACGGCTTCGACGTCGGCCTGGAAATGAGCGGCAACCCGACCGCGTTCAACGACATGCTCGACTGCATGTACCACGGCGGCAAGGTCGCCCTGCTCGGCCTGCTGCCCAAGGGCGCCGGCATCGACTGGGACCGGGTGATCTTCAAGGGCCTGGTGCTGCACGGCATCTACGGCCGCCGCATGTACGAGACCTGGTACAAGATGACCCAGCTGGTGCTGGCGGGCTTTCCGCTGGAGAAGGTGCTGAGCCACCAGCTGCCGGCGGACGAATTCCAGAAGGGCTTCGACCTGATGGAAAGCGGCAAGTCGGGCAAGGTGGTGCTGAGCTGGTAGCTGGTCCGCGCGAAGGCAGGTGG
>NZ_JBCLUZ010000015.1:0-86135 GCF_039548395.1 Luteimonas changyuni | reverse complement strand
GAGGCAGGGGGGATGCCCAGAGCCGGCCATGGATGGCCGGCGGCCGGAGCTGGGAGCAGGATGCGCATATTCCGGCTGGGCATCCCCCCTGCCTCCACGGCGGGCAGCGCACTCCCTCCCGGAGCAATCAACCCAAAAGCCCCCCTCAGTCGGGAGAAGAACCAAAAAGGTTCACGCGCATCTGACAGCAGCGTCGTTGACGTGCCGATCCTCAGGCGCCGACGCCGACCTGGCAGCTGACGCCGGTGCCGCCGATCCCGCAGTAGCCGCCCGGATTCTTCGACAGGTACTGCTGGTGCTCATCTTCCGCGTAGTGGAAAGGCGGCGCGGGGAACACGATTTCGGTGGTGATGTCGCCATGCCCGGCCGCTGCGAGGCGCTCCTGGTACGCATCGCGGCTGGCCAGGGCCGCCTCGTATTGCGCCTGGGTGTGGCAATGGATCACCGAGCGGTACTGGCTGCCGATATCGTTGCCCTGGCGCATGCCCTGGGTCGGGTCATGGCCCTCCCAGAAGCGCGTGAGCAGCTCATCGAAGGCGATGCGGGCGGGGTCGTACACGACCAGCACCACCTCGGCGTGGCCGGTATCGCCACCGCAGACCTGGCGGTAGGTCGGCGCGGACGCGTGGCCGCCGGCATAGCCCGCGGCGGTGGTCTCCACGCCCGGCAGCGACCAGAACAGGCGCTCCACGCCCCAGAAGCAGCCCATCCCGAACACCACCCGCGACAGGCCGCTGAATTCGCCGCGCAGAGGGCGACCGTGTACGTGGTGGGTGTTGGACAGGTTCATGGCGGTGTTGCTCCGGGGCAGGCAAAGCATGATCATCCGCCGGGCAGCGGTCGCTATCAAGCCGCCGCTGCGTGGCTCCGCTACACTGCCCGGTCCCCGGCGCAGGCCCGCGCCCGCTTCCCCGACGACACGCATGACCGAGCCCCACGACACCACGGCCGACGCCACCACGGCGCCGGTGAAGCAGGACTTCATCCGCCAGATCGTCCGCGACGACCTGGCCAGCGGCAAGCACGCGGCGATCCAGACCCGCTTCCCGCCGGAACCCAACGGCTATCTGCACATCGGGCATGCCAAGGCGATCTGCCTGGACTTCGGCCTGGCCGAAGAGTTCGCCGGCCGCTGCAACCTGCGCTTTGACGACACCAATCCTGCGAAGGAAGATCCCGAGTTCGTCACCGCGATCCAGGACGACGTGCGCTGGCTGGGCTTCGACTGGCACAGCCTGCGCCACGCGTCGGACTACTTCGACGTGTTCTATGCCGCCGCGGAAAAACTGGTCCGCCAGGGCGATGCCTTCGTCTGCGACCTGTCGGCGGAAGACGTGCGCCAGTACCGCGGCAGCCTGACCGAGCCGGGGCGCGAATCGCCCTATCGAAACCGGAGTGTCGAGGAGAACCTCGACCTGTTCCGGCGCATGCGGGCCGGCGAGTTCGCCGACGGCGCGCGCACCCTGCGCGCGAAGATCGACATGTCCAGCGGCAACATCAACCTGCGCGACCCGGCCCTGTACCGGATCAAGAAGGTGCCGCACCAGAACACCGGCGACGCCTGGCCGATCTACCCGATGTACGACATCGCGCACGCGCTGGGCGACGCCATCGAGGGCATCACCCACTCGCTGTGCACGCTTGAGTTCGAGGACCACCGGCCGCTGTACGACTGGTGCGTGGACCGGGTGGACCTGGCCGGCAACCCGGAGCTGCTGGCGCCGCTGGCGGAAAAGGGCCTGCCGATCGAGGCCGCCAAGCCGCGCCAGATCGAGTTCTCGCGCCTCAACATCAACTACACGGTGATGAGCAAGCGCAAGCTGACCCAGCTGGTCGCCGAAGGCCTGGTGGACGGCTGGGACGACCCGCGCATGTACACGCTGCAGGGCCTGCGCCGCCGCGGCTACACGCCGGCCGCGCTGCGCCTGTTCGTGGACCGCATCGGCATCAGCAAGCAGAACTCGATGATCGACTTCTCGGTGCTGGAAGGCGCGCTGCGCGAGGACCTGGACGCACGCGCGCCGCGGCGCATGGCCGTGGTCGCACCGCTGAAGATGGTGCTCACCAACCTGGCCGAAGACCACGAGGAAACCCTGCGCTTCCCGAACCATCCGAAGGACGAATCCTTCGGCGAGCGCGAGGTGCCCTTCTCGCGCGAACTCTGGATCGAGCGCGACGACTTCGCCGAAATTCCGCCCAAGGGCTGGAAGCGGCTGGTGCCCGGCGGCGAGGTCCGCCTGCGTGGCGCCGGCATCGTGCGCTGTGACGAGGTGGTCAGGAACGGGGCGGGAGACATCATCGAGCTGCACGCAACCCTCGACCCGGAGTCGCGGCCCGGCATGGAAGGCGCCAACCGCAAGGTCAAGGGCACCATCCACTGGGTCGGCGCCGCGCGCGCGGTCGAAGCCGAGGTCCGGCTCTACGACCGCCTGTTCTCGGTGCCCGACCCGGACGACGAAAGCGACGGCCGCACCTATCGCGACCACATCAATCCGGAATCGCGGACGTCCGTGCGCGGATACATCGAGCCCGCCGCGGCCGAAGCCGCGCCGGAGGATGCCTGGCAGTTCGAACGCCTCGGCTACTTCGTCGCCGACCGCCGCGACCACCGCGCCGGGGCGCCGGTCTTCAACCGCAGCGTGACCCTGCGCGACACCTGGGCCGCGAAGGCCTGAGCCGACACCCGCGCCGGCATCGGCGCTGCCCTGCGGCCCCGGCTGCGGCAGCGCTACCATGCCTGCGTCGCCAACGACACGGAGACCCTTCATGCGCCGGATGATCCAGTCCGCATCCATCTTGCTGTTCGTGCTGGCCCTCGCGGCGTGTGCGGCCGCACAGCCCGACGGCGGCACCAGGCCTCCTCCGATGAGCGAGCCGCTGCCGGCAACGCCCGTCGCCCGCCCCGCACCCACGCCGCCTTCCGCGCCCACCGGGGTGCCCGACCTCGACCGCAGCTGCCGCGTCGACAGCGACTGTGCGGTGAAGAACGTCGGCAACTGCTGCGGCTACTTTCCCTCCTGCGTGAACAAGGACGCCGAACCCGATCCGGCGGCGGTCCAGGCCGCCTGTGCCGCGTCGGGAACGGCCGGCGTCTGCGGCTTCCGCGATATCCAGGCCTGCGCGTGCGTGTCCAACAGCTGCGAGCCGGCCGCGTCCGGCGGGCTGATCCGATGAGCCTGCCCGCGCGCGTCAACCTGCGCCTGCCGGACTGGGTCCACGACGCCGCCGTCCGCGACCGCGCCTACGCCGGCGACGCCGACAAAGTGGCGCTGGCGATCGGCCTCGCCGCCCGCAACATCGCCGAAGGCACCGGCGGGCCCTTTGGCGCCGTGCTGTTCGGCCCGGACGATCGCATCGTCGCCGCCGCGGTCAACGTGGTGGTGCCGCAGGCGACCTCGCTGGCGCACGCCGAGAACATGGCGTACATGCTGGCCCAGCAGTCGCTCGGCCGCGCCCGCATCAACCTCGATGCCGACGGCCGCGCCTGCGGCCCGTACACCCTCGCCACTTCGGCCCAGCCCTGCTGCCAGTGCTTCGGCGCCACCGTCTGGGCAGGCGTCGACCGCCTGCTCATCGGCGCCCGCGCCGAGGACGTGCACGAGCTCACCGAGTTCGACGAGGGCCCGCTTCCGGAGGACTGGCCCGGTGAGCTCGCCCGCCGCGGCATCGAGGTCGTCCGCGACATCGCCCGCGACGCCGCGCGCGCGGTGCTGGCCACGTACGGCAGCGGCGGCGGCGCGCGCTACTGATGCACGCGACCCGGGCCCGTCAGGCACGCGCCGCGGCATGAGTGGCCTGCTCTGTTACTGCCGCAGCGGCTTCGAGCCCGAGCTTGCGGCGGAGCTTGGCGAGCGCGCGGCCAATGCCGGCCAGCACGGCTATGCGGCCACCGAGCGCGGCAGCGGCTTCGTTCGCTTCCTTGCGCCCGGCGGCGATGCCGGCGCGCTGTCTCAGGCCCTGCCCTGGCGCTCGCTGGTGTTCGCGCGCCAGAAGCTGGTGCTGCTCGGGGAACTCGATGCCCTGGACACGACCGACCGCGTGACGCCGGTGCTCGCGGCCCTGCAGCGGCACGTGGACGCAGCCGGCGGCGGCCCGCGCGCGGCATTCGGCACGATGGTGGTCGAACATCCCGACAGCGACGAGGCCCGGCCGCTCGCCGGCCTGGCACGCGCGCTCGGCAACGCCCTGCGGCCCGCGCTGCGCAAGGCCGGGCTGCTCGCCGCCAAGGACGATGCGCGCCGACCCGCGCTGCACGTCTGCCTGCTGGCAGGCAACCACCTGCTGCTCGCCACCACCGACCCGGGCGACGCATCGCCATGGCCGATGGGCGTGCCGCGCCTGCGCCTGCATCGCGACGCGCCCTCGCGCTCGGCGCTGAAGCTGGAGGAGGCCTTCCTCACCCTGCTCGACGAGGGCGAGCGCGACAGGCTGCTGCGCAGGGGCATGACCGCAGCCGACCTCGGCGCCGCCCCCGGCGGCTGGACCTGGGTGCTGCAGCGCGCGGGGCTGCAGGTGTCGGCGGTCGACAACGGGCCGCTGCGCCAGCACGTCATCGATGGCGGCGGCGTCGAACACCTGCGCGAGGACGGCTTTCGCTGGCAGCCGCCGCGGCCGCTGGACTGGATGGTCTGCGACATGGTCGAGCAGCCGCGGCGCGTGGCCTCGCGCATGGCCACCTGGTTCCGCGAAGGCTGGTGCCGCCAGGCCGTGTTCAACCTCAAGCTGCCGATGAAGAAGCGCTGGCTGGAGACCTCGCTGTGCCTGGAGCTGTTCAGCCGCGAGGCGCAGCGGCCGCTGCAACTGCGGGCGCGCCAGCTCTACCACGACCGCGAGGAGATCACCGTCCTTGCCATGCCCAAGGGCGCTTGAACCCGGCGCCGGGCGTTCAGCCCGCGTGCGGCCAATAATGACCCTGGATTCATGTCGACGGGTCTAGCGTGGCGACCGTTCCCACCGGAGGCCGTGCCATGAACCCGTACAAGCCGATGCATCCCCTCGCCATTGCCCTGTTCGCCAGCGGCCTGGCCGCCTGTGGCCCGCTGCTGGCGCAGTCCTCCGAAAGCGTCGGCGTGCAGGCGCGCACCGAAGTCAATTCACGGGCCGCCTACGACGACGCGCGAGCCGCCAGCAAGGAGGCGGCGGCCGCGCGCGCCGCCGCCCAGGCCGCCGCCACCGAACGCCGGGCCGGGGCGATCACCCCGCGCGGCCAGGCCCAAGCCGAATACAGCGCCTGGGAAGCCGACCAGGCGTCGCGACGTGCCGAACTTGCTGCGATCGAGGCGCGGCGCGCGGCCGACCATGCCGGCGCGGCCACGTCAGCCGCCGAGGGAGGGGCCGTGCGTCCCGCCGAGATCGTCGCGCAGTCGCAAGCCGCCGCGCGCGAAGCCAATGCCGCCACCGGGACGGCACGGCAGGCCGCCCTTGAAGCCACAACAGCGGCGGAGACCGCGCGCGCGGCAGCCAGCGCCCAGCCCGCTCCGCCGGCGCCCGTGCGGGTGGACGCCACCTATCCGAGCGAACCGCTGGTCACGTTCACGTCCAGCCCCCCGGACTCGGTGGTCGGCGACTACCGGATCGACATGGCGACCCTGGACGGCAATGGCGACGGCCGCCTGAGCCGCGCCGAAGCACGCGCCAACGCCACGCTCAGCGCCGAGTTCGCGGCGGTGGACAACAACAATGACGGCGTGCTGGATGCCGGCGAGCTGAAGGGCTGGATGCGCTGACGGCTACGCGCCATGCGCTCTGGCGTCACGCGCCGGCCGCGCGACGCCAGAGCGCACCCGCCACGCCCGGCAGCCGCCCGGCGAGGCCCAGCGCGTGCCCGCGCAGCATCACCGCGGCGGGCGAGTCGCTGGTATAGATCCGGTTGATGCCATCGAATGCGCGCGCCGCGAGCGCCGACTCGCTGCGCCGCGCCCGCGCCCAGCGCTCGATCCGCTGCGGCGTATCCCAGGGCTGGCGCCGAGACAGCGCCCCTGACACGGAATCGCGCAGCGCCGCCACGTCGCGCAGCCCGACGTTGACGCCCTGCCCCGCCAGCGGATGCATCACATGTGCCGCATCCCCCACCAGCAGCACGCGCCCGGCGGCGTGGCTGCGTGCGAGCTGCAAGCGCAGGGGGAACGCCGCACGGGCCGAGCACGGCACGACCTGCCCGAGGCGACGGTCGAACGCGCGCCCCACGGCGTCGCCAAACGTGGCGTCGTCCATGGCCAGCGCCTCCTCCGCCGCAGCGGTCGGCAGCGACCACACGATCGAACAGCTGCCGTCGGCGAAGGGCAGGAATGCCAGCGGTCCCCCGGGCAGGAAGCGCTGCCACGCGGTCGCCTCGTGTTCCTGCCCGGTGCGCACGAAGCCGACCACGCCCGACTGCCCGTAGCCATGGCCCTTGACCTCTACCCCGGCCAGCCGCCGCAGGGTGGAGCCGGCGCCATCAGCGGCCAGCGCGATGCGCGCCGCCACCCTTCGGCCATCGTCAAGACGCAGGCGCACGCCGCGGTCATCCTGTTCAAGCGCTTCCACCCGTGCCGGGCAGCGAATCTCGACGCCGGCATCCGGAAGACAGGCCCACAGACGGTCGACCAGCAGGACGTTCTCGACGATCCAGCCGAGTTCGCGACGCCCCAGGCGGTCCGCGTCGAATGCCAGTTCGCCGCCACCCGCCGCGTCCCAGACCCGCATCCGGCGATACGGCTGCAGGCGCGTGGGCGCGCCGTCGCGGCCGTCGATCCCGGCCCAGGCGCCGATGTCGTCGAGCAGGGCGGCACTGTCGTGCGCGAAGGCGAACACACGCAGGTCGGGCCTGGTTTCCGACCAGGCCGCCGGGGCGCGCCCTTCCACCAGCACCACCGACAGGCCGAGCCGGGCCAGTGCCAGCGCCGCCGAGGCCCCGACCACGCCGCCACCAACGACGGCCACGTCAAGCATCGCGCGGCTCATCGCAGCGCTACCGGACGGCAGGCGGCGGGTACGTCGCCGCGGTAGCCCATGGCGCCGCCGGCCAGGCCGGCCTGCAGTCCGGGCGAGGCCGCCAGCGCCAGCAATCCGGCGCTGCGCAGCAGCGAAGCGCCGGGCGTCGGGTTGGCGGTGAAGCGCGCCAGGCCATCGGAGAATTCCAGGGTGCGCGCGCGGTCCTCGTCGCGGCGGGCGGCATGGGCGGCAAGCAGCGCCTCGCCGCCCGGATCGCCGCCAGCGCCGGCGCAGGCGCGCAGCAGCCCGGCCAATGTCATCGCATCGCGCAAGCCCAGGTTGAAGCCCTGCGCACCCACCGGATGCATGCTCTGCGCGGCGTTCCCGACCAGCACGGCGCGCGCGGTCACCAGCGCCCGGGCGCGCACCGCCAGCGCCGGATAGGCGCTGCGTGGACCCACCGAAAGCAGGCGGCCGATGCGCCATCCGAATGCGTCCTGGACCCGCGCCAGGAAGCCGGCCCTGTCCAGCGCCTGCACCGCCCCGGCATCTTCGCTGGCCACCCCGTGGACCAGGCCCCAGGCGCGGTCGCCGCGCGGCAGCAGCGCGGTCGGGCCGTCGTCGCCCAGGCGTTCATAGGCGGTGCCGTCGGGCGCGCGCGCGGCGCGCAGCCTGGCCACCATCAGAACTTGGCCGTAATCGTGGCGGGTCGCGCTGATGCCCAGCGCCTGGCGCACGCCGCTGTGCATGCCGTCGGCCGCCACCACCAGGCGTGCGCGCATGCGCGCCGGGCCTTCGCCCGCCAGTTCCAGGACGCGGTGCCCGCCTTCAGCGGCGGCGAAGCCGGTGAAGCGCGTCGCACGATGGCGCACCAGCCCGGCCAAGCCGGCAAGCCGCGCCTCCAGCGCATCGCCGAAGTCGCGCGCCACCACCACCTGGCCGAATGCGCTGCGGCCATGGTCGGCGGCGTCCAGCACCACGCGTCCGAAATCACCGCGGCGACTTGCATGGATGCGGGTGATCGCACCGGTGGGTGCACGCAGCAGCTGCATCACGCCCAGCGCCGTGAGCGCGTTGACCGTGGCCTCGGCGAAGCTCAGGTTGCGCTCGTCGAACACCGCCGGCATCGCTGCCGCGGGAGTGGCCTCGACCATCGCCACGTCCAGCCCGCTGCCTTCAAGCGCGATCGCCAGGCTGGCGCCGACCAGCCCGCCGCCGATGATCACCACGTCATGCGTCGTCGTCATGGCGGCATGATACGGCCGCTGTGCCCGCAGTTCGCTAGAATGGCGCGAATCCAGTCATCAGCCGTCGGAGCCGAGAGCGCCATGAACACCACCCTGCAACGCGCCATCGTCCTGTCGCTGCTCGTGCTTTTGATGGCGGCCACGCGTAGCCACGTCTTCACCCATTTCACCCCGGTGCCCGACGCGACCTGGGCGGCGTTCCTGATCGGTGGCTTCTACCTGCGCGCCTGGGCGCGCTGGGCGTTCCCGGCGCTCATGGCGCTGGCGGTACTGATCGACTACCTCGTGATCAGCAGCCAGGGCATCAACTTCTTCTCCCACTACTGCGTCTCGCCGGGCTACTGGATGCTGGTGCCCGCGCACGCGGCGATGTGGGCCGGCGGCGACTGGCTGCGCCGCCACCACTCGGGCGCGAGCCCGGCCGCGCTGGCGCGCCTTGCCGCAGTCGTGGTGCTGTCCACCGCGGTCTGCCACCTGTTCGCGCAGGGCGGTTTCTACTGGCTGTCGCCGGCGGTCGCCGAGCCGACCCTGGCCGGCTGGGCCGCCAACTACGGCCACTGGTTCATGCCCTACCTTGCCGCCACCGCGATGTTCGTGGCCGTGGCCGCGCTCGCCCAGGTGGTGTCCGAGGCCCTTGCCCGCAGCGCCGGCGCAGCGCGGCGCCACGGCCAGCGCTGAGGCATGGGCAACCGGCTCTCGAAAATCTATACGCGCACCGGCGATGACGGCAGTACCGGCCTCGGCGACGGCAGCCGCACCGGCAAGGATTCGCTGCGGGTGGAGGCCTACGGCACCGTGGACGAGGCCAACTCGACCATCGGCGTGGTGCTCGCGGCCGACGTTCCCGACTCCGTGCGCACCCTGCTGACCGCGGTCCAGCACCAGCTGTTCGATCTCGGCGGCGAACTCTGCATCCCGGGGCACGCGGCGATCGACGACCAGGACATCACCCGGCTCGAGCAGCACCTGGACCACTACAACGCCGACCTGCCGGCGCTGAAGGAGTTCATCCTCCCCGGTGGCGGCGAAGCCTCGGCGCGCTGCCACGTCGCGCGCACCGTGGTCCGCCGCGCCGAGCGCTGCGCGGTGGCGCTGGCCCGCCAGGAAGAGGTGCGGCCGCAGGCGGTGCGCTATCTCAACCGCCTCTCCGACCTGCTGTTCGTCCTCTGCCGCGTGCTGGCCCGCGAGGGCGGCCACGGCGAGGTCATCTGGCAGCACGAGCGCCGCCGGACCTGAGCATGGACGCGAAGCGGCTGCCGGTCTTCACCCACGCAGCGTGTTTCGCGCACGACACCGGCCCCGGGCACGTCGAGGTCCCCGCCCGCCTGGGCGCCGTGGTGACCGCGCTTCGCGACCACGTCCCCGGCATCGAATGGCTGGAGGCGCCGCGTGCGACCCGCGGCCAGCTGCTGCGCGTGCATGAACCCCTGCTGCTGCACGCGGTGCTTGAAGCCATGCCCGGCGAAGGGCTGCTGCAGCTCGATCCCGACACCGTGCTCTCGCCCGGTTCCGCGGAAGCGGCGCTTCGCGCGGCGGGCGCGGTGGTCGCCGCGGTGGACCTGGTCCTGGGCGGCGAGTCGGATGCGGCCTTCTGCGCGGTACGGCCACCGGGCCACCACGCCATGCCCGCACACGCGATGGGCTTCTGCCTGTTCAACAACATCGCCGTGGGTGCGGCACATGCGCTTGACCGCCACGGCCTGGCACGGGTGGCGATCGTGGATTTTGACGTCCACCACGGCAATGGCACCCAGGCGATCTTCGCTGACGAGACGCGGGTGCTTTACGCCAGCGCCCATCAAATGCCCCTGTTTCCGGACTCCGGCCATCCCCGCGACCGCGGCGCGGGCAACCTCCACAACGCCGCCCTGCAGGCCGGAAGCGGCAGCCATCGCTTCCGCGAAGCCTGGCGCGAACGCCTGCTGCCGGCGATCGACGGCTTCGAGCCGCAGCTGCTGATGATCTCGGCCGGCTTCGATGGCCATCGCGCCGATCCCGTAGCCCATCTTGAACTCGAGGCCGATGATTTCGCCTGGCTGACCGGCGAGCTCGGCGATATCGCGGCGCGCCACGCCGGGGGCCGCATGGTGTCCGTGCTCGAGGGGGGCTACGACCTTGCGTCGCTGGCCGAGTGCAGCGTCGCCCATGTCCGTGCGCTGGCCACGGGAACGCAGGAGGCCTGAACGCCCGCCGTTCACGGGCCGCGCATTGCCGCTGCCGGGGCGATGCGGCAAGCTAGCCGCCGCCCTTCTTTTCCGCCGGAATCCTGCGTGCGCCCAGCCCCCCGCCTGCTCCCGCTGTCGCTGTGCATCGCTTTCGCGCTGGCGGCACCCCATCCGGCCGCCATGGCCGACGATGACATCGAGCCGGACTGGAGCCTGTGCCCCATCGTGTCGTCCGTGCCCGAGTTCCCCGATGCGCAGCCGGCCGCAGGCGGCCCCGGCGACCGGGCCTCGCAGCCCACCGATATCGCCGGTGACAACCTGGCCGGCATCGACGGCGAGAACCTGGAATATTCCGGCAACGTGACCCTGCGTCGCGGCGACCAGTTCCTCGGCGCCGACAACATCGAGTACCGCACCGAGAGCTCGACCTACGTCGCCACCGGCAGCGTCCGCTACCAGGACTCGGCGATGCGCCTGATGGCCGAACGGCTCGAAGGCGACCAGGAAGCGGACACGCACCGCGTCGACAACGTGTCCTACCAGCTCACCGAGCGCCGCGGCAACGGCGGCGCCGAGCGCATCGAGATGAAGGGTTCGCAGGGCGCGCTCTATGGCTCGACCTATTCCACCTGCCCGCCCGACGACCGCTGGTGGGAGCTGCGCGCCGAGCGCATCGACATCGACGATGACAAGGGCCAGGGCATCGCCCGCAACGCCACCCTGCGCCTGGGCAAGGTGCCGGTGCTGTACGTGCCGATCTTCGCCTTCCCGACCGACAACCGGCGCAAGACCGGCCTGCTCTACCCGGGCATTTCCTATTCTAGCCGCAACGGATTCGACTGGCGCCAGCCGATCTATCTCAACCTGGCGCCGCACTACGACATGACGCTCGAGCCGCGGCTGATGACCAACCGCGGCTTCCTGCTGGGCACCGAGTTCCGCTATCGCACCGACGGCGGACGCGGCGTGCTCGAACTCGAGATGCTGCCGTCTGACCAGCTGACGCGCGACGGTCGCCAGGAGGAGATCGACGAGAATATCCTCGACGAGAACCGGCGCAAGAAGGACCGCGGTTTGTTCCGGTTCCATGGCCAGCAGAATCTCAACCGGCATTGGCAGGCACGCACCAACCTGTCCTGGGCCAGCGACCCGCGCTATATCGAGGACTCGAGCAGCAACCTCAACGGCCGCACGAACTTTTCGATCAAGAGCGACCTCGGCGTCTACGGCCGCGCACGCACCTGGGACGCCGGCCTGATGGCCGATTACTGGCAGCTCGGCGACTACACCCAGCCCGAGAGGATCCTGCCCTACCACCGCCTGCCCCGCGCCTACGCCAACTGGGAAGACGACTTCGGACGCTGGTTCGTGGCCGGCGCCTCGGCCGACATCACCCGTTTCGCGCACGCCGACAGCCGGCAAAAGCCCGGCGGCAGCCGGGTGGACATCAAGCCCTGGGTCTCGATGCCGCTTGAAGGCGCAGCCTGGTTCATCACCCCGACGCTGGCCTGGCGCTACACCGGCTACGAGCTGGAGGACGAACTGGCGCAAGCCATCGCCGTCAGCAGCGGCGAGGCGCCTGATACCGCGCCTTCGCGCAGCCTGCCCATCACCACGGTCGACGCCGGCGTGTACTTCGATCGCACCACGCTGTTTCGCGGCGAATCCCACCTGCAGACCCTGGAGCCGCGGCTGTTCTACGTGAACACGCCATACCGCGACCAGTCCGCGCTGCCGCTGTTCGACACCCAGGCGATGTCATACAGCTGGGGCCAGCTGTTCCGCGACAACCGCTTCACCGGCGCCGACCGCCAGGCCGACGCGAACCAGCTGACGCTGGCCCTGACCACGCGCCTGGTCAACCAGGAAAGCGGCCGCGAGAAGCTGTCCGCCAGCATCGGCCAGATCCGCTACTTCGAGGATTCCCGCGTCGGCCTTGGCGCCGGCTCTCCGGTGATCCGCAAGGGCAAGTCGGCGTGGATCGCCGACGCCAGCTATGAAATCAACGACCGCTGGAGCGTGGGTGGCACGTACCACTGGAATCCCGCCACCAAGCAGGAAGACCTGGCCAGCGCCCGCGCGCGCTATCTGATCGGTGACGACGGCGTGGTCAACCTGGCCTACCGCTACCGGCGCCGCACCGACAACCAGGACGACCTGCTGGAGCAGGTCGACTTCTCGTTCCTGTACCCGCTCAGTCCCTCGTGGAGCCTGGTCGGGCGCTATTACTATTCGCTGCTCGACAACCAGCTGCTTGAAAGCATCGCTGGGGTCCAGTGGGACAGCTGCTGCATGGCCGCGCGCCTGGTGGCCCGGCGCTACGTGCGGAATTTCCAGGGCGAGATGAACGACGCGATCCAGCTCGAGATCGAATTCAAGGGCCTGGGATCCGCCGGTCCCGAGACAACCAGCCGCCTGCGCCGTGCTATTCTCGGTTACCACCGCGAGGACCTGTACCTGGTGCCTCCGCCGAATGTCCGCAACGACGACGGCGACGTGCCCTCGGCCGACGTTTCCCCATGAAAAAGCTCTTCCTCTCCCTCGCTTTTGCCTTGGCGGCCTTCGCCCCGCCCGCTTTCGCCCAGCAGGTGCAGCCGATCGACGGCATCGCCGCCATCGTCGATGAAGACGTGATCCTGCAGAGCGAGCTCGAGCGCGCCGTGCGCAACATCAAATCGCAATACGGCAACCGCGCCGACCAGCTGCCGCCGGAAAACGTGCTGCGTCGCCAGGTGCTCGAGCGCCTGATCCTGGTCCAGCTGCAGACCGCCCGCGCCCAGTCCACCGGCGTGCGCGTGGCCGATGAAGAGCTTGACGCCGCGGCCGCTGCAATCGCCCGGCAGAACAACATGACGCCCGACCAGCTCCGCCAGCAGCTGGCCGGCGACGGCATCTCGTACGACGAGTTCCGCGGCTCGCTGCGCGACGAGCTCGCCATCCAGCGCCTGCGCCAGCGATTCGCGCAGAGCACGATCATGGTCACCGACGCCGAGGTCGACGCCGCACTGGCCAGCCAGGCCAGCGGCACCCAGTACCGGCTCGCCAATATCCTGGTCGCACTGCCCAACGGCGCCACGCCACAGCAGATCGCAATGGCCGAAGAGAAGATCGAAGGCGTCCAGGGCCTGCTTGAACGCGGCGAGATGGATTTCGCGGCGGCGGCAGTGCGCTACTCCGACGGCCCCAACGCGCTCGAGGGTGGCGATCTCGGCTGGCGCGGCATCGACGAGATCCCGACGGCGTTCAGCACCGTCGTCGGCGGCCTCCAGCGCGGCCAGATGTTCGGTCCCGCGCGTGGTCCCAGCGGCTTCCAGCTGCTGCAGCTCGTCGACATCCGCGACGGCACGCAGGCCACCTCCGGCCAGTCCGTCACCCAGTACCAGGCAAGCCACATCCTGATCCGCGGCGACGACGCCGCCGCCAAGGCCCGCATCGACAGCCTTCACGCCGCAGTGACCGGTGGCAGCTCGTTCGCCTCGGTTGCGAGCGAGTCCTCCGACGACACCGTCACCCGCGAGGCCGGCGGCGACCTTGGCTGGTTCACCCACGACGAGTTCGGCCCGCAGTTCGGCGAGCAGGTCGCGGCGCTGCAGGACGGCGAAGTCTCCGCGCCGTTCCGCAGCCAGGCTGGCTGGCACATCGTCCAGCGCGTCGGCAGCCGCCAGGCCAGCGTCGACGATGAAAACCGTCGCAACCAGGCCCGTGAAACCATCGGCCAGCGCAAGCTTGAGGACGAATGGAACCGGTTCCTGCGTGAAATGCGCGGCGAAGCCTATATCGATATCCGCCCGGCCTCCGGCGCCGTCGGCGACAGCTGAAATGCAGCGCCTTCGGCTCGCGCTGGTCCCGGGTGAACCGGCCGGCGTCGGGCCGGAGCTGTGCGCGCGCGCACTGCAGAAGCGCTGGGACGCGCGACTCGAGATTTTTGGCGACGGCGATGCGCTGGTTGCCGCGGCGCGGCGCATCGGACTGCCCCTGGCGCGCATCGCGCCCGAACGCCTGCAGGCGCCAGGCGGCGAGTTCACGCTGCACCACCACCCTGCCCGCGTCGCTGCCACGCCCGGCGTGCCGGAAGCGGCCAACGCGGCCTCGACCGTGGCAGCCCTGCTCGCCGCAGCCGACGCGTGCCTGTCCGGCCGCTGCCAGGGCATGGTGACCGGGCCGGTGCACAAGGCCTCGATCAACGACGGCGGCATCGCCTATACCGGCACCACCGGCCTGCTGGCGGCCCACGCCGGCCGCGAGGTGGTGATGATGCTGGCCAACCCGACCATGCGCGTGGCCCTCGCCACGGTCCACATGCCGCTGCGCGAGGTGCCGGACGCACTGACCGCGACGCGACTGGAAGGCTGCCTGCGCATCCTGCATGCCGCGCTGCGCGATGACTTCGGCATCGCCGATCCCGTGGTGGCGGTGCTCGGGCTGAATCCGCACGCCGGCGAAGACGGCCATCTCGGCCGTGAAGAGCTCGACACCATCATCCCGCTGCTGGAGCGCCTGCGCGCTGCGGGCATGCGCCTGGAAGGCCCGCTGCCGGCCGATTCCGCCTTCCTGCCCGCGAAGCTGGAGGGCTTCGACGCGATCCTGGCCATGTACCACGACCAGGGCCTGCCGGTGCTGAAGCACAGCGGTTTCGAGCAGGCGGTCAACATCACCCTCGGACTGCCCTGGCCGCGCGTGGCGGTCGACCATGGGACCGCGCTGGACCTCGCCGGCAGCGGGCGTGCCGACCCCTCCAGCCTGTTCGCCGCCATCGGGACCTGCACCCGCCTGGCCGAAGTGCATGCCGCCAGGAGCAGCGCATGACGGGCCAGCACGACGGTCACGACGGCCGCTTCCGACAGCCCGCCAAGAAGGCGCTGGGCCAGCACTTCCTGCACGAGCGCGGGGTCGTAGACCGCATCATCCTCGCCGTCGACCCGCGCCCGGGCGAGCGCATCGTGGAGATCGGCCCCGGACAGGGCGCGATGACCTTTCCGCTGCTCGACCGCCACGGCAGCCTGACTGCCATCGAGTTCGACCGCGACCTGCTGGCGCCGCTCACGGTGCGCGCGCGCGAACACGGCGCGCTGGAACTCATCCACGCCAACGTCCTCGACGTCGACTTCACCGCGCTCGCCGCCGGCACGCCGCTGCGCCTGGTCGGCAACCTGCCCTACAACCTGTCCTCGCCGATCCTGTTCCACGCCCTCGACCACGCCGCGGCCGTGCGCGACATGCACTTCATGCTGCAGAAGGAAGTGGTCGACCGCATGGCCGCCGGGCCCGGCAGCAAGGTGTACGGGCGACTGAGCGTGATGCTGCAGGCCTGGTGCCATGTCACCGCGCTGTTTGCCGTCGGGCCCGGCGCATTCAGGCCGCCGCCGAAAGTCGATTCCGCCGTGGTCCGCCTGGTGCCCCGCGACCCGGCGACCATCGGCATCGACGACCCGGCGCGCTTCGCGGCAATCGTCCGCGCAGCGTTCGGGCAGCGCCGCAAGACCCTGCGCAACTCGCTGCAGACGCAGTGCGAGAGCTCGGAGATCGTGGCCGCCGGCATCGATCCATCGCTGCGCGCCGAGCAGCTGGACGTCGCGGATTTCGTGCGCCTCGCCAACGCCGCGCCCGCTGCGTAGTCCAAGTATTCACGCCGAGCGCTTACACTCGTCTGATGGACGACACCCCCGACTACACCCTGGAGATCCAGATCGCGACGCGCTTCCTTGCCGAGGAATCCGCGCCCGAAGACGATCGCTATGTCTTCGCCTACACGATTCGCATCCGCAACCTCGGCCGTCGCGCCGCGCAGCTGCTTGATCGGCACTGGGTGATCACCGACGGCAACGGCCACGTGGAAGAGGTCCGCGGCGATGGCGTGGTGGGCGAGCAGCCGCTGATCGAGCCCGGCGACCAGTTCACCTACACCTCCGGCGCCGTGCTTGAAACCGCGGTCGGCAGCATGGAAGGCAGCTACGGCATGGTCGGCGACGACGGCACCCGCTTCGACGCGCCGATTCCGCCGTTCACCCTCGCCGTTCCGCGCACCCTGCACTGACATGGCTGTCTGGGCGATCGGCGACCTCCAGGGATGTCTGGGGCCCACGGAAAGGCTGCTCGAACGCATCGCCTTTGATCCGGCGCGTGATCGCCTGTGGTTCTGCGGCGACCTCGTCAACCGCGGCGGCGAATCGCTTGAGACCCTGCGCCTGGTGCATTCGCTGCGCGAAAGCGCGGTCACCGTGCTCGGCAATCACGACCTGTCGCTGCTTGCGATCGCCGAGCGCCGCGAGGCCGACCAGCGCAAGGTCAACCCCGACCTGCAGCGCGTGCTGTTCGCACCCGATCGCGACGAGCTGCTGGACTGGCTGCGCACGCAGCCGCTGGTTCACGCCGACCGTGAACTCGGCTGGATGATGGTCCACGCCGGCCTGGCGCCGAAGTGGACCGCCGACGACGCGCTGGCGATGTCCGCCGAGGTCGAGCAGGTGCTGCAGGGTCGCAACCGCCTGGGCCTGCTGCGCAATATGTACGGCGACCGCCCGGCCTGGTCGTCGGGCCTGCGCGGCACCGACCGCCAGCGCGCGATCATCAACATTTTCACCCGCATGCGCTACTGCAGCCCGCGCGGCCGCATCGCGTTCGAGGAAAAGGGTGCGCCGGGCACGCAGCCGCCGGGGCTCTATCCCTGGTACGCGGTGCCCGGGCGCGTGGAGCGCGGGCTCAAGCTCGCCTGTGGACACTGGTCGTCGCTGGGCCTGTTCATCGGCCACGGCGTGCACGCGATCGACACCGGCGCGGTCTGGGGCGGCACGCTCACCGCGCTGCGCCTGGATTGCGATGAACTGCAGGTGGTCCAGGTCCCGGGCAGGCCCTCGCCCCGGCCCTGACGCGGCACGCGCCGCCAGGCGGCGCACCATGTCCGCCTGCGGCTCACGTCATTTCAGCGGCGCCGGTATTCAACGAACCGGAATGCGAAGGCGTGGCGCGCATCGGCCTGGTGCAACTCGCTCGAAACCACGCGCCAGTCGTCCGCGTCGAATGCCGGGAAAAAGGCGTCGGCGCCTTCGATTTCCGTATCGACGCGGGTCAGTTGCAGCACCGAAGCGTGCGGCAGCGCGAGCGCATAGACCTCGCCGCCGCCGATGACGCACAGCTCGGCGGCGCCGTCGCCGGCAGCCAGTGCGCAGGCCTGCTCCAGCGAGGCCACCGCCTCCATGCCGGCGAAGGGCACGCGGCCGCTGCGCGTCAGCACCAGGTTGCGGCGCCCGGGCAGCGCGCGACCCAGCGACTCGGCCGTCTTCCGGCCCATCAACACCGGCTTGCCGAGGGTCAGCGACTTGAAGTGGCGAAAATCGTCCGGCAGATGCCAGGGCATCGCGTTGTCGCGGCCGATGGCGAGCCGGCGATCGACGGCGGCCACGAGCACGATCGCCGGGATCTCCCCACCCTGCCGTGTCATCACCTCCGCTCCGCTCACGCCCGCCTCAGACCGCCACCGGCGCCTTGATCGCCGGCGCGGGGTCGTAGCCCTCGATGGCGATGTGCTCGTAGCTGAAGTCGAAGACGTCGCGGATGGCCGGGTCCAATACCAGCCGCGGCAAAGCGCGCGGCTCGCGGGCGAGCTGCTCGCGGGCCTGGTCGTAATGGTTCGAATACAGGTGCGCATCGCCCAGCGTGTGCACGAAGTCGCCCACGCCCAGCCCGCAGGCCTGCGCCACCATGTGCGTCAACAACGCATAGCTGGCGATGTTGAAGGGCACGCCGAGGAAGATGTCGCCGCTGCGCTGGTAGAGCTGGCAGCTGAGCTTGCCGTCGACCACGTAGAACTGGAACAGCGCGTGGCAGGGCTGCAGCTTCATCGCCGGCAGGTCGGCCACGTTCCAGGCGCTGACCACCAGGCGGCGGGAGTCGGGGTTGCGGCGGATTTCATCGATCACCCAGCGAATCTGGTCGATCTCGCCGCCGCGCCCGTCGGCCCAGCGGCGCCACTGCTTGCCGTAGACAGGACCAAGCTCGCCGTCGGAATCCGCCCATTCGTCCCAGATCGTGACCTTGTTCTCGCGCAGGTAGGCGACGTTGGTTTCGCCCTTCAGGAACCACAGCAGCTCGTGGATGATCGCGCGCAGGTGGAGCTTCTTGGTGGTGACCAGCGGAAAGCCTTCGTCGAGGTCGAAGCGCATCTGCCAGCCGAACACGCTGCGGGTTCCGGTGCCGGTGCGGTCGGATTTTTCGGTGCCGTGTTCGAGGACGTGGCGCAGGAGGTCGAGGTACTGGCGCATGGCTGTTGCTCCGTGCTGTGTCGGGCGGCGCTGGTCGCAGCCGTAGCTGCTCCTACAGGGGAGCGTCGGGCGGGGCTGCTGCGGGTGCGGGCTGAAGGGTCGGGCTGCGGCGGGACAGCCACAGCCAGTACAGGCCGATCAGGATCAGCGGTGTGCTCAGCACCTGGCCCATCGTCAGCCAGCCGAATGCAAGGTAGCCGATGTGGGCGTCGGGTTCGCGCACGAACTCGACCAGGAAGCGGAAGCTGCCGTAGAGCAGCGCGAACAGGCCCGACACCGCATAGCGCGGCCGCGGCCGGCGCGAGAACCACCACAGCACGGCGAACATCACCACGCCCTCGAGGAAGGCCTGGTAAAGCTGCGACGGGTGGCGCGCGTAAGGCTCCAGCTGGCCCGCCTGGTGCAGCGCCCGCAGCGTGGCATCGTCAAGGAAGGCCAGGTCCGGCGGCAGCGCGTTGCGGAACACCGTGCCCCAGGCAAGATCGGTGGGCTTGCCCCAGAGCTCGCCGCCGATCCAGTTGCCGATGCGTCCGAAGCCCAGGCCCAGCGGCACCAGCGGCGCCACGAAATCCATGCTGTCGAAGAAGTGCAGGCGGCGCGCGCGCGACCACAGCCAGCTTGCCAGCAGCACGCCCAGCAGGCCGCCGTGGAAGCTCATGCCGCCTTCCCACACCCGCAGCAGCATCAGCGGATTGGCGAGGAAGTCGCCGAAGGAATAGAACAGCACGTACCCGATGCGCCCGCCCAGCACCACGCCCAGCATGCCGTAGAACATCAGGTCGCCGAAGCCCGCCTCGTCGACGCCCGGCAGGCGCCCGGCGCGGATCCGCGAGCGCCCCAGCAGCCAGGCGCTGAGGAAGGCCAGCGCATACATCAGCCCGTACCAGTGCACCCCCGGCGCAAAGCTCCTGCCGAACAGTTCGAAAGCCGGCGACTGCAGCGCGACCGGGTCGACCAGGTGCAGGAGGCTCATGCCCGGCTACTCGCGCGCGACGCCGGCCAGCGCCCGGCGCTTGGCCCAGAGGTTCAGCCCCTCGACGAAGGCCGAGAACGCCATCGAACCGTAGATGTAGCCGCGCGGGATGTGCAGGCCGAAGCCCTCGCCAACCAGATAAACGCCGATCAGCACGATGAAGGCCAAGGCCAGCATCTTCACCGTCGGGTTGTTGTCGATGAACTTGCCCATCGGCTGTGCCGCCAGCAGCATCACGCCGACCGCGATCAGGATCGCCGCCACCATCACCGGCACGTAGTCGCCGGCCATGCCGACCGCCGCGATCACCGAGTCGAGCGAGAACACGATGTCGATCACCGCGATCTGCCCGATCACCATGCCGAACGAGGTCGCGGCCTTGCCCGCCGAATCCAGCTCCTCGTGCTCGCCCACGACCAGCGAGCGGATTTCCATCGCGCCCTTGACCACCAGGAACAGGCCACCCAGCACCAGCACCAGGTCGCGCACCGAGATGCCTTGGCCGAACAGCGTGAACAGGTCGTTGGTCAAGCCCGCAAGCCAGGCCAGCGTCAGCAGCAGGCCGAGGCGGGTGATGCAGGCCACCGCAATGCCGAACTTGCGCGCGAACTCACGCCGCTCGGCGGGCAGGCGGCTGACCGCGATCGAGATGAACACCAGGTTGTCGATGCCGAGCACGATCTCGATCGTGGACAGCGTCAGCAGCAGGATCCAGACCTGCGGGTCGGAGAGGAATTCGATTAGTGCTTGCATTGCGTGCTGATCCTTCGGGAATCTCTTGTCGTGCGTCGCACGGGCGTCATGGCAGCCGGGGCCAAAGCAACGCGCCCCATACCAGCAGCACGTTGAGCATCATCAGGAATACCGCAGCCGAGCCCATGTCCTTGGCACGGCCGGCGAGCTCGTGGTGTTCGTCGCCGTAACGGCCGATCACGGCCTCGATCGCGGAATTCAGCAACTCCACCGCCAGTACCAGCACCAGGCAGCCCACCAGCAGCGCGCGCTCCACGCCGTCGTTGCCCAGCCACCAGCCCAGGGGCGCAAGCACGACGAACAGGTAGACCTCGAGCCTGAACGACGACTCGTTCAGCCAGGCCGCGCGAAGGCCCTGCAGCGACCATACGGCCGCCTTGAACATGCGCGCCGGGCCGCGCGGCAGGTGTCCGGTCTCGTCAGCCATCGCGTTGCACGTACTCAGCGGGCGCCGGCGGAGTGCGACTGCGCCACCGACCGGGCGCTCGCACCGCCGGCGGCTTGGGAGCGGCTGCCGCGAAGGCACCGCCGGAATGGGAACTGCATGCGAATTCGCTGCCGAGTCCGACCAGAAGCGGGCAATTTTGCCACAAGCTGCCGCCCGGGGCCCGGATTCACTCCAAACGCAGGTCCCGGCAGGCAGGATGCAGCCATCACGCATCCGAACCCGGGGTCCACGCATGCACCGAGCCGCTGTTATCCTCGGACCGATCGCCGCACTGGCCATGGGAGCCGTCATGAATCCTTCATTTGCACAGGCCGCGCCCCAGGCCATGCAGCCCGGCGACCCCGGTTACGAAGTCATCCTGGACGCCGCCACCGCCCCGCTGCGCGAAGCGCTGGACGGGCGCGTGGAGCTCGAGGTCGAACGCATGGACCGTATCGGCGGCTGGGCCTTCGTCCTCGGCAGCATGCGCGCGCCCGGGGGCGGCCGCCCGGACCTCGCAGGCACGCGTTTCGCCGAGGCGGCGGAACAGGGCGCCATGTCCGATGTCTATGTCGCCCTCCTCAAGCATGAAGGCGCGGCTGATGGCAGCGTCGATGCCGGCGGTTCGAGGACCGCGGATGCTCATGACCCGACCGTCGCCGAAGAGGCCTCAGCGCTTCCCTCGGATGGACACTGGACCCTGCTTGAACACGCGATCGGACCTGGCGACGTCGCCTGGCTCGACTGGCCCCGGCGACACGCCGCGCCGCGGGCGCTGTTCGGCTTCTGACGCGCAACGGCCCCGATCGGGCCGGCCATGCGCATGAACAAAGGCCGGGCAATGCCCGGCCTTTGTCATCCAGCGCGCGCAGTGGTTCAGCGCGGCGGAGTGATGATCTCGTAGTTGCCCGAAGCACCGCCCCAGCTGATTCGCTGCGAGCCGTCGCTGTTGACGTTGTTGGAGCCGATGAACTTCGGCTGCCCGTTCTCCATCCCGGCGAACAGCACCACGTGCGACTGGCCGTTGCGCTGCATCAGCACCACGTCGCCGGGCCGGGCATTGGCCAGCGAGGTGGTCTGCCAGCCATCGGCCTTGAGATTGCCGGCCAGGTTGTCGACCGACGCGCTGGCCTGCGCTGCATCGATCAGCCCGGCCTTCTGCAGGCAGGCGGAAACGAAGTTGGCGCAGTTGACGTTGTTCGGAACCCAGGACTCCATCGGCAGTTCGTCGCTGAATTTGAGATCGCCGGCGTTGCGGCCGATGAACTGCTCCGCGATCGCGGCGGCGTTGTTGCCGCTGACCTTGGTGCCGCCCGAGACGCCTTCAGTCCCGGACACGCCACCCGATCCCTCCGCACCGCCGCCGCGCGAGCCACCACCGATGTTCAGGGTGTCGCCGGCATAGATCACATCGGCGCTCTTGATCTGGGAGTTGGCATCCATCAGCGCGTCGATGCTGGTGCCCAGGCGCTGCGCGATCTGCGAAAGCGTGTCGCCAAAGGCGATGTTGTGGATGGCGGTCATGTCGCGTCTCCGTTCCGCTGTGCGCGGTGCGTGGCAATGGGCGCAGTCTCCACCGCGGCCCGCGGAGCGCCAAGCCGGGGCCTGCCCTTATAGGGTCGACCCGAGGGTCGCATGCCGAAGCCCGGCGGCGGCGCAGCGAACCGCGCCGCCAGCGCCCGCCTACTGGCGCAGGGCTTCGATCGGGTCGAGCTGGGAGGCCTTGCGCGCAGGGTAGTAGCCGAAGAACAGTCCCGTGGCGACGGAGAAGCCGGCGGCCATGGCGACCACCTGGCCGTTGAGCACCACCGGCAGGTCGCCAAAGCGCCCCACCAGCAGCGCTCCGGCAATGCCGATCACGATCCCCAGCGCACCGCCGACCAGCGACAGCAGCATCGCCTCGGCAAGGAACTGCCGGCGCACGTCCGACGGCCCCGCACCCACCGCCATCCGCAGGCCGATCTCGCGGATACGCTCGGTCACCGAGACCAGCATGATGTTCATGATCCCGATGCCGCCCACGATCAGCGAGATCGTCGCAACCGCGCCCAGCAGCAGCGACATCAGGCGCGTGGTCGCCGTGCGGGTGGCCACGATCTCGGAGATGTTGCGCACGGTGAAGTCGTCGTCGGCGCCCGGGCCGATGCGGTGGCGCTGGCGCAGCAGCGATTCCACCTCGCCCTGCACGTAGCCGAGGTCGTCGGCATCGGTCACCGTCAGCGCGACCTGCATCACCGCGCCCGGCGGCAGGCCCATCGAGCCCAGCAAGCGGCGCCGCGCGGTCTGCATCGGCACCATCAGCACGTCGTCCTGGTCCTGGCCCCAGCCGCCCTGGCCCTTGGGCGCAAGCACGCCCACGACCACGAACGGCACCCGCCCCAGGCGCACCGTCTGCCCGATCGCGGGCTCGTCGCCGAACAGTTCGCGGCGCACGGTCTCGCCCACGATCACTTCCTTGGCCGCGCCGCCGTAGTCCTGGGCGTCGAAGGCCTCGCCCTCGACCAGGGTCCAGGCATTGATGTCGAAATAGTCGGGCTGCACGCCCTGCCAGCGGCTGGACCAGTTGTTCTCGGCATACACCACCTGGGTGCTGCCGCTGAGCGAGCCGGACACATATTGCACCTCGGGGATGTCGTTGCGGATCGCCTCGACGTCGCCCTCGGTGAGCGTGTAGTAGCTCGACGCGCTCTGGCGCACGCCGCCGGGGCCGCGCCGCGAACCGGGCGAGATGTCCAGCCGCTGCGACCCGAGGCCGGAGACCATCTTGTCGATCTCCGACTGCGTGCCCTGGCCCACCGAGACCATCACGATCACCGCGGCGATGCCGATGATCACGCCCAGCGAGGTGAGCACGCTGCGCATCCAGTTCCCGCGCAGGGCGTGGATCGCGGTGCGGATGACGTCGCTGAATTTCATGCCGCGGCCTCCGGATGCTCGGGATGCAGCTCGCCGTCGCGCATCACGTAGGTGCGGTCGGCATGGGCCGCGACCTCGGCGTCATGGGTGATCAGGACCACGGTGTGGCCCTCGTCGCGCAGGCGCTTGAACAAGGCCAGGATCTCTTCGCCGGTCTTCGAATCCAGCGCACCGGTGGGCTCGTCGGCCAGCAGCAGCGGCGGCTTGTTGACCAGCGCGCGTGCGATCGCCACGCGCTGCTGCTGGCCGCCGGACAGCTCGTTGGGACGATGCCCCGTCCGTCCGCCCAGCCCCACTGCGTCCAGCACCTCCTCGGCCATGCGCAGCCGCTCGGCCGGCGGCACCCGGGAATAGCTCAGCGGCATGGCCACGTTCTCGAGCGCGGTCATCCGCGGCAGGAGGTGGAAGCCCTGGAAGACGAAGCCGATCTTCTCGCGCCGCAGCGCCGCCAGCTCCTCGGCGTCGAGCGTGGAGACATCCACGCCGTCGCAGAAGTAGCTGCCGGAGCTCGGGGTATCAAGGCCGCCGATCAGGTTCATCAGCGTCGACTTGCCCGAGCCCGACGGCCCCATGATCGCGACGAACGCGCCATGCTCGATGCGCAGGTCGACGTCCTTCAGCGCCACGACCTCGGCTTCGGTGCCGGCGGAGTAGACCTTGCCCAGGGCGCGGGTCTCGATGATCGGCACGGCGATGCTCATCGCGCGGCGCGCTCGCCGGTGATGAGCTGGTCACCGGGCTGCAGCGCCCCGGAGATTTCGGTCGCGGTGCCATCGGTCGCGCCGATCCGGACCATCACCGGCTCCGGGCCGCCGTTGGCCAGCTTGTAGACCGTGGCCCGCGTGGCGCCGACCAGGTTGGCCACGGCTGCGTCCCAACGCTGCGCCTGCGCGGCGTCGAGGCTGTCGCGGAATCCGGCGAAGTCCTCGCGGAAACGCTGCAGCATGCGCTGGCGGATCTGCGAAGCCATCGCGCCCGAAGGCGCGCCGCCGCGCGACTGGCCGAAGCCTCCGCCGCCGCCATTGCCTGCGGCCGGCGCGGCCTGCCGTGCCGTCTGTCGCGCCTGGATCGCCGTGACGGCCTCGTCGAAGGCCGCCTGCTGCTCCCTTGACAGCTCGAGCGCCCCTGCCTCGCGACGGAGGTCGTCGGTGACGCCGCCGCGGGCGCCGCCCTGCGGCATCGCCGGCGCGGCGCCTTCGGCCCCCGTGGGCTTGTAGCGCAGCGCGGCGTTGGACACCTTCAGCACGTCGTCGCGGCGGCTCACCTCGATCTCGGCATTCACCGTCAGCCCCGGCAGCAGCGTGCCGTCACTGTTGTCGACGGTCACCACCACCGGATACGTCACCACGTTGCTGGTATTGGTCGCGCTCAGGCGCACCTGCTCGACCACGCCGCGGAACTGGCGGTCGGCGAAGGCATCGGCGGTGAAGCTCACGCCCTGACCCGCCTGGACCTGGCCGATGTCGGCTTCGTCCACCGCGAGCTCGATCTTCATCTGCGACAGGTCTTCGGCGATGGTGAACAGCTCCGGCGCCTGCAGGCTGGCGGCCACGGTCTGGCCGGCCTCGATGGTGCGGGTCAGCACCACGCCATCGACCGGCGAGCGGATCACCGTGCGCTGGAGGTTGATACGCGTGGTCTGGGTGGACGCGGTCTGCTGGGTGATCTGCGCCTGCGCCGAGGCCACCTGGGCGCGGGCCTGGTCGAGCGCGGCACGCGACAGGTCGATGTCGCTGCGCGCCACCAGCTGGCGCTCGCCCAGCTCCGCCTTGCGCCGGTGGTCGAGCTCGGCGTTGCGCAGGGTCGCCTGCGCCTGGGCGAGGCTGGCGCGGGCGCTGGCGATCTGCGCCGAGCCCTGCTCGATCTGCGCCTGGTAGCTGCTCGGGTCGATGCGTGCGAGCACCTGGCCCTGCTCGACCTTGTCGTTGAAGTCGACGAGCACTTCGGTCACCTGCCCGGAGATCTGGCTGCCCACGACGACCGTCGAGATCGCGCTCAGGGTGCCGGTGGCCGAGATCGCGACGCGGATGTCGCCCTCTTCGACCTCCACGGTGCGCCAGGCCCCGGCGTCGGCGGACGCGCTGCGCTGGCTGAAATACCAGGCGCCCGCAGCAAGCGCGAGAATGGCGATGACGATGGAGACAAGGGTCTTTCGGGGGCGCCTGGCGGGCTTGGGTCGATGGCTCATTTCGCTGCGTGATCCGGCTGGGGTCGTGGAGGCTAACGCACCAGTATCGCCGGCGTTGACCTGATCAGTCCTCGCCTGCCGCCGGAAAGCGGAGAATGACGTTGGTGCCCTGGCCGAGCGCGCTCTCGATATGCAACGACCAGCCGTAGCGCGCCGCCAGGCGCCGCACGATGGCCAGGCCAAGGCCCCGTCCGCCGACATACTGGTCGGCGCGGTAGAAGGGCTCGAATACGCGCTCAAGCACGTCGCGCGCCATGCCGACCCCGGTATCGCGGACTTCGATGCGGTCGTGCTCCACGCAGACCTCGATGCTGCCCGTCGGGGTGAAGGTGCAGGCATTGCGCACCAGCTGCTCGAGGATCACCGCCATCGCGCGCCGCGAGCCGCGCAGCGTGGGCGCGGCGTGCTCGACCAGCGAAACGCCGACGGCCTGCTCTTCGATGAGTTCGCCGATCAGCGCCTGGCCCGCCGCGACCGCTTCGGCGGCCACGTCCAGCGCATCGAACTCCTCGGCGTTCAGCGGCAGGTCCTCACGGGCCAGGATCAACAGCGCGTCCACCACCGCTTCCATGTCGCGCGCAGCCACCTGCACGCGGTCCAGCGAACGATGCATCCGCGGCGGCAGCTCGGGGTCGCGGCGCAGCATGTCCACGGCGACGCGCACCACGGTCAGCGGCGTGCGCAGCTCGTGGCTGGCTTCGCGGGTGAAGTCGCGCTCGCGACGGGTGAAGGCCTGGGTGCGTTCGGCCAGGCCGCGCAGCGCGCCCTCCAGCATGCGCACTTCACGCCCGACCTCTCCCGGCAGGCGGGCGGGATCGATGGCGTCGAGTTCGACGCCCAGCGGATCCCAGTTCGCCACCTCCGCCGCCATCGCGGTCACCGGCAGCACCATCCTGCGTGCGATCCGGTAGCTGAGCCAGCTCACCGTCGCGATCGCGAGCGTGGTCAGGATCGACGCGATCAGCAAGGACCAGCGGCCGACATTGTCGACCAGCCGGAATGCGATCTGCAGGTACAGGCGACCGCCCGGTCCGTCCTCGACCAGCAGCCGCTGCGACGTGCCATGGACCTTCAGCCGGTGCAGGCCGGGGCCCGCCGCGATGTATTCGGCGGGTACGCCCGCGGCCACCGGATCGGTGCCGGTCTGCACGAAGTAGCCGTTCACCGACGACGTCCACGGCGGCGGGTAGGCGGGATCCTCCGCCACCTCGCCCCAGAACCGGGACGCTTCCGCCTTGACCCACTGCGTCGCCAGCACGCCGCGCGCGAACACGGTCGACGCGTACAGCGAGGCCACTACCGCGATGATCGCCAGCAGCGCCTGCAGCACGAACACCCGGCGCAGCTTGCGCGGCAGCCCTTGTGGCATCGACGTTCTCCGCTGCCGTCAGGCGGGCGGCTGCTCGATGTCCGCGATCCGATAGCCGGCGCTTTGCACGGTGTGCAGCAGGGGCTTGTCGAAGGGCTTGTCGATGGTCTTGCGCAGGTTGTACAGATGGCTGCGCAGGGTGTCCGAGTCCGGCAGGCTGTTGCCCCAGATCTCGCGCTCGATCTCCTGCCGGTTGACCACCCGCGGCGACTCGCGCATCAGGATGGTCAGGAGCTTGAGGCCGATCGGCGAAAGCTGCAGCTCGGTGCCGGAACGGGTCGCGCGCAGGCTGGCCGGATCAAGCACCAGGTCGGCAACCTTAAGCACTTCCGAGCCCACCTGGCGGCGCTCGCGGCGGATCAGTGCGCGCAGGCGCGCTTCAAGCTCCTCCACGGCGAAGGGCTTGACCAGGTAGTCGTCGGCACCCGCGCCGAGGCCGGCCAGCTTTTCGTCCAGGGTGTCCCGCGCGGTCAGCATCAGCACCGGGGTCGACTTGCGGGCTTCCTCGCGCAGGCGCTTGCAGACCTCGACGCCATCCAGGCGCGGCAACATCAGGTCGAGCACCACCACGTCGTAATTGTTCTCGCTGGCCAGGCGGTATCCGTCGAGGCCGTCGGCGGCGTAATCCACCTCGAATCCCCGGCTCTCCAGATATTCACCCACCATCTCCGAAATATTGCGGTTGTCCTCGACGATCAACACCAGGCCACCCGGTTCCTGCGATCCGCGCATGTGTATGTCCTCCAAACGGACGTCTTCAGCTTTGTGAAAGCCTGCCGGGAAACAGGTCGAGGCGATGTGAAGACCAGCCCAGGCTCGGGCTACAGCGGGATCCGGCCGGTCAGGATGTCCCTGAACATCACCCAGTCACCCGCGAAGGAGTAAAGCGGGTGGCGAAAGGTCGCCGGGCGGTTGTGCTCGAAGAAGAAGTGGCCCACCCAGGCAAAGGCGTAACCGCAGCCCAGGGCTGCCAGCAGCCAGCGGGGATCGGCGGCGATGACGGCCGCGGCGACGAAGCCCAGCGCACCGCAGCTGCCAAGGAAGTGGAGGCGTCGCGACGTGCGGTTGCGGTGCTCGTCGAGGTAGAACGGATAGAACTCGCGGAAGCTGGCGAAGCGGGCCATGTCGTGGCTCCTGTCCTGCCGGTTGCCGGCCATCATGCCTCAGCCACCGGAGGACCGCTCGGCGGCCTTGGCGCGGTTCCAGTACGCGTCCTGCGCGTCCAGCGGCAGGTCCGCCATGCGCGTGCCGTCGGCGGCGGCGAAGGCTTCCATGGCGCGGAAGCGGCGTTCGAACTTGTGGTTGGCGCGGCGCAGCGCGGTGCCGACATCCACCCTGGCGTGGCGCGCGAGGTTGGCCGCCACGAACAGCAGGTCGCCGAGCTCGGCTTCCAGGCGCTCCTGCGCAGCGGCATCGCGGGGCGCGGCGGCGACCGCTTCGAATTCCGCGCGGACTTCGTCCAGCTCTTCCTCCAGCTTCGCCATCACCGGCGCCGGGCCGGGCCAGTCGAAGCCGGTGCGCGCGGCGCGATCCTGCAGCTTCACCGCGCGCTGCCATTCCGGCAGGCCGCGGGTGATGCCCGCGAGCGCCGAGGCGTCGGCCGCGCCCGCGGCGGCGCGCTCGGCGCGCTTGATCGCTTCCCAGCTTGCAAGCGCGGCATCGGCATCGGCATCCGCCGCATCGGCATCGCCGAACACATGCGGATGGCGGCGCTCCATCTTGTCGGAGATCGCCCGTGCGACGTCTTCAAAGCCGAAGTGGCCGGCCTCGCTGGCCATCTGCGCGTGGAACACCACCTGCAGCAGCAGGTCGCCCAGCTCCTCGCGCAGGCCATCCATGTCGCCACGGTCGATCGCATCGGCGACCTCGTAGGCCTCCTCGACCGTATACGGCGCAATCGTCGAAAAATCCTGCGCCAGGTCCCAGGGGCAGCCGCCGTCGGGATCGCGCAGCTTCGCCATGATTTCCAACAGTCGCTGGAGCTGGTCTGACATTGTGGAACTCCTGGAAAGCTCTGCAGCGGATTTGCGCGGCGTCAGCCGCGAAAATCCATGGCAAAAGGCTCTTGAACCCACTCCCGCCACGGCAACCCGGGATCGCCGAGCGCCACGAAGTCGCCGTTGAGCACGGTGTCGCGCTGGTTGTAGCGGAAGGGGCGGCCGCGCAGGTCAAGCACGCAGCCGCCCGCGGCCTCGAGGATGGCCTGGCCGGCGGCGGTGTCCCACTCGCTGGTCGGGCCCAGGCGCGGGTAGGCGTCCATGCCGCCCTCGGCGAGCAGGCAGAACTTGAGCGATGAGCCCAGGCCGATCGATTCGTGCCTGCCGATGCGACCGAGCATGGCCGCGGTGCGGGCGTCCAGGTGCGAACGGCTGGCGGCCACGCGCAGCGGCGCAGTAGCCGGGCGGCGGGTGGCGATGGCACGTTCCACGCCACCGTCGCGACGGCAGGCACCCTGCCCCGGCGCGCCGTGCCAGACCGCGCCCGTGACCGGCGCCTGGATCACCCCGAACACCGGCACGCCGTCATCGACCAGGGCGATGTTGACGGTGAACTCGCCGTTGCCCTTGAGGAACTCGCGGGTGCCATCGAGTGGATCGACCAGCCAGAAGCGCGACCAGCTGCGACGCAGCTGCAGCGGCACCGTATGCGCCGACTCCTCGGACAGCACCGGGATGTCCGGCGTCAGCCGCGACAGCCCGTCCAGGATGCAGCGGTGCGCGGCCAGGTCGGCCGCGGTCACCGGGCTGTCGTCGGCCTTGGCGCGCACCGCGACGTCGCCGCCGTACACGGCCATGATCGCCGCCCCCGCCTCGCGGGCGATCGCGATCACGCCTTCGCGCAGGGCATCGCGCACGCCCTCAGCCGCCGACATGGTGCCGCAGCCAGTCGCGGGCGATGAACAGCGCCGCAATCGAACGGCCTTCCGAAAAATCCTCGCGCAGGATCAGCTCGTGCAGGCGCTCCAGCTTCCACGGCACCACCTCGAGTTCTTCGGGCTCGTCGCCGGGCAGGCGCTCGGGGTAAAGATCGCGCGCAACCACCAGGTGCGTGGCGTGGCTCATGTACGTCGGCGCCAGGGTCAGGCTGCGCAGCACGTCGATGCGGCGGGCGCCGTAGCCGGCCTCTTCCTTCAGCTCGCGGTCGGCGGCCTCGGCGGGCGTTTCACCGGCATCGATGCGGCCCTTCACCAGGCCCAGCTCGTAGCGGTGCACGCCGGCGGCGTACTCGCGCACCAGCAGCACGGTGTCGTCGTCGAACAGCGGCACCACGACCACCGCGCCGTGGCCGCGGCCGTGCAGGCGCTCGTAGCGCCGGCGCTCGCCGTTGGAGAACTCCAGGTCCATCCGCTCCAGCCGGTACGGACCGGCATCGGACTCGGTGATGTCGTGGATGATCGGCAGCCGGCGGGTCATCGGCGCCCTCGTGCGGGCCGAGGGGCGATAATGCAGCGATGTCCGACAAGTCTTTGCACGATCCCGCCATTCTAGCCGAGGGCGACCACTGGCGATCCCGCGACCTCGCCGTCGTCTGGCACCCCTGCACGCAGATGCGGGAACACCCCGACACGATGCCCCTGCTGAGCGTCGCCCGCGGCGACGGCGCCTGGCTGGTCGGCCATGACGGCCGCCGCACGCTGGACGCAGTCAGCAGCTGGTGGACCAACATCCACGGCCATGCCGAGCCGCGCATCGCCGAGGCCATCGCGCGCCAGGCGCGCAGGCTGGAGCACGTGATCCTTGCCGGCGCCACCCACGAAGGCGCGGTCGAACTCGCCGAGCGCCTGCTCGCGATCGCCCCGCGCCAGCCCGGCCGCGACCCGCTGGCCAGGGTGTTCTACGCCGACAACGGCTCGGCCGGGGTCGAGGTGGCGCTGAAGATGGCCTTCCAGTGGTACCGCAACCGCGGCGACGAACCCCGGCGCACGAAGTTCGTGGCGCTGGCCAACGGCTACCACGGCGAGACCATCGGCGCGCTCTCGGTCGGCGACATCCCGCTGTACCGCCGGGTCTACGCGCCGCTGCTGGTCGAAGCGATGTTCACCCCCTCGCCCGACGCCTGGAACGCGCGCCCCGGCCAGTCGGACGAGGACTGCGCCGAAGAGGCCGCCGACGCCCTGGCGCGCCTTCTCGACGAGCATCCCGGCGAGGTCTGCGCCCTGATCCTGGAACCGCGGCTGCAGTGCGCCGGCGGCATGCGCATGCACCACCCGGTGTACCTGAAGCGCGCGCGCGAGCTCTGCGACGTGCACGGCGTGTTCCTGATCGCCGACGAGATCGCCACCGGCTTCGGTCGTACCGGCACCATGTTCGCCTTCGAGCAGGCCGGCGTGATGCCGGACCTGATGTGCGTCTCCAAGGGGCTCACCGGCGGCTTCCTGCCGCTGGCCGCGGTGCTGGCCACGCAGTCGATCTACGACGGCTTCCTCGACGATTCGCGCGAGCGCGCCTTCCTGCATTCGCACAGCTACACCGGCAACCCGCTGGCCTGCGCCGCGGCCCTGGCGACGCTCGATATCTTCGAATCCGACGACGTCATCGCCCGCAACCGCGTGACTGCGGCGAAGATGGCCGACGCCGCCGCATCGATGGCCGCGCTGCCGCACGTGGCCCAGGTCCGTCAGGCGGGGATGGTGGTCGCCTTCGAGCTGACCCGCGATGGCGAGCGCACGACGCCGTTCGATCCCGCCGCGCGGATCGGCCTGCACGCCTATCGCGCAGCGCTCGAGCGCGGCGTCATGCTGCGCCCGCTGGGCGACATCCTCTACTGGATGCCGCCGTACTGCATCGACGATGCCCAGCTTGCGCTGTTGGCGGAGACCACCGAGGCTGTGATCATCGAGGCGACGCGGAGCGCATAGCCGTCTATTCGCGGACAGCGCGGATCGGGCGGACGTTTTTTCAGCAGTTGTTGCAACACCAGGCCCCTTGCAATAGAGGATCCCGATGCGCCAGAACCGCGAATATGTGGACGGAACCCTGGCGGTCGGCGCCAGGCTTGCGCTGCCGGAAGCCGCGGCGGCGCATCTGCTCAGGGTGCTGCGCCTCGGCGTCGGCGACGAGTGCGTGCTGTTCAACGGCGACGGCTTCGACTACGACTGCCGCATCACCGCCGCCGGCAAGCGCGGCGGAGAGGTGGAGGTGCTGTCGAAGCGGATCGTGGACAAGGAGTCGCCACTGCGGATCACGCTGCTGCAGGGCGTGGCGCGCGGCGAGAAAATGGATTGGATCCTGCAGAAGGCGACCGAGCTCGGCGTCGCCGCCTTCGTTCCGGTCAACAGCGATCGCACCGAGGTGCGGCTGGACGATGCGCGCGTGGCGAAGCGCCTGGCCCACTGGCGCGCTGTGGTTGCCGCGGCCTGCGGCCAGAGCGGGCGCGCGTCTGTTCCAGCGGTGGAACCGCCGCTGATGCTGGCACGGGCGCTCGACACACTGCCGGGCGAGGCGCTCAGGCTCACGCTGGATCCCGTGGCCGCGGACTCGGTGCGCGGCCTCGCCGCTCCCGGCACGGCGTCCGTGGTGGTTGCCATCGGGCCCGAGGGCGGTTGGTCACCGCGTGACCGAGCCATTCTGGCCGCGGCCGGATTCCAGGGACTGCGCCTGGGACCCAGGATCCTGCGCACCGAAACCGCGGGCATCGCCGCGATCAGCGCCCTGCAGGCGGCATTTGGCGACCTTTGCTGAGGCCTGGGCCCCGCCGGGGCTCAGGCCGCCAGCGCCTCGCGGATGGCACCTTCGATGGCATCGACGTCGGGCAGCAGGGTCGGCTCGTCGTTGAGCAGAACGCGCATCAGGACGCCCAGCGGCAGCTGCGGTGCGTCGCCGTCGGCGTCGCCCTCCCCGGCGTCAGCCACCAGCGCATCGCGCGACACCGTCACCAGGCGCGGGAAGCCCTTGGTCAGCAGGGCCACGTAAGGCAGGTGGCTGTCGCCGCCAAGCGCCTTCAGCACGACGACCTTGCTGCCCAGGCCGCCGGCATCATCGGCGATCCCGGCCAGGCGCGAAAACGAGGCCAGCGGCAGCTGCCAGCCGCGCCAGCGGATGCGGCCCAGCAGCCAATCCGGCGCGTCGGCCAACGGTTCCGGCGGGGCGTAGGACAGCACCTCGGCGATCATGGCGTTGGGCATCAGCAGGCGCGCGCCCTCCACCTGCATCAGCACGCCGCGGATGTCCTGGATGGCGGGAGAAGTCATGGGTCGATCCTCATCATGGCCAACGATCAAGCAGGAGCTGCGCGAGCTCGCCGGGTTCGGCGGCCTGCGCGCCACGGGCGACCAGGGTTTCGACCGCGGTGCCGTCGTAGCAGCTGGCTGGCGCCTGTGCGAGCACCATGGCGCCCTCGCCGGCCAGGGCCATCGCTGCATCGACGCGGTCCACGCTGGCACCGCTGAGGAAGACGAGCGCGCTGTCGCCAGCCGCGAGCGAAGCGTAGTGGTCCAGCGCGCCGCCTTCGGCGATCGCGAAAACCAGGCGCGCACGATCGCTGGCAACGGCCATGTCCGGCGCCAGGAAGTACACCGTGCCGGGCTCGGCCGGGCCACCGGCTTCGGCAAGCGCGACCGGGAGCGCGGTGGCGCGCTGCATCTGCTGCACCAGGCGCTCGTAGCGGCCTCCGTCGAGCTGCAGCCGGATCAGCACCGTGCGCGGGAAGTCCTTGCCCAGACCACCCAGCAGCTGGCGAACGGCGTCGGGGCCGCCGAGGCCGGCTTCGACCATGACCGCGCCGCGCAGCACACCGTGCCCGTAGCTCTCCGGGTCGGCGAGCGACAGGCCGTCGAGGCGCAGGGAAAGCGCGTCGATGTCGACGGCGTCGCCGCCACGTTCGCGCGTCGCGATCGGCGCATCGTCCTCGGCCAGCGACAGGCCGTCGCCGAGCGTGAGCGGGTCGACCGCCGGCTCGCCCTCTTCGCGCGTCGCGATCGGCGCGTCGTCGTCGGCCAGCGAGAGGCCGTCGCCGAGCGTGAGCGGATCAACCGCAACGGGGTCGACGCCGGCTTCGGGATCCGCAGCGGTCGCGGCCGTACCGGCCAGCAGCCGGGCCAGGTCGGGATCGTCGGCCAAGGATACATCGTACCCGTCGGAGGACGAGGACCAGTCCATGTCTTCGGCGGATACCAGGCCGGCAACGTTCGACTCGCCCGCATCGGCTTCCGGCTGGGGCGCTTCAAAACCCTCGGCACGCGGCACGTCCGCGGCGAGGTCCAGGGCGGTGTCGGCGAGGGCGTCGATGTCCACGCTGGCGGGATCGAAGGCCTGTTCCGGAAGCCGGCCCGGCGCGGGATGCACGGCGTCGTCGGATCCCGCACCCGGAGGCAGGACGTCTTCGTGCCCGTTGAGCTTGGCGGCGAGGTGCCGCACCCAGCGCGCGGCATCCCAGCCGTCGCGCTGCGCGGCCACTTCGGCCTCGTCGAACATCACCAGTACGGCGGGATCCGACAGCAGCGCGTCGAAGTGCTCGAGCGAATCCTCGATCGCGGGTTCCAGGGCCACGAGTACGGCCGCCGGTGCCAGGGCGAGGGTCGCGGCGTGGTCGCCATCGGTCGGATCCACGACCGCGACCAGCGCCGCGCCGGCTTCGCCGATCGCGGCCTCCAGGCGCTGCCGGGCTTCGCCGGGGCGCGCGAGCAGCAGTACCCGCACGGGGGTCGTGCCCTGCTCAGCCATCGCGCTGCAGCTTCAGCAGGTCATGGACATTGCGCAGCAATTCGTTCTCCTGGTACGGCTTGCCGAGGTAGCGTTCGACGCCAAGCTCGAATGCGCGCTGGCGATGCTTCTCGCCGGTCCGCGAGGTGATCATGATGATCGGCACGTTGCGCAGCCTCGGGTCGGCCTTCATCGCCGTCGCAAGCTCGTAGCCGTCCATGCGCGGCATCTCGATATCGAGCAGCATCAGGTCGGGCACGCGCTCGACCATCCGCTCGAGCGCATCGATGCCGTCCCTCGCCGTCGCGACTTCGTAGTTGTTGCGCTCGAGCACGCGGCCGGTGACCTTGCGCATCGTGATCGAGTCGTCGACCACCATGACCAGGGGCACGCGGCGCTGCTCGCTCGCAGCCACCGGCGCGACGTCGCGAGGCTGCGCCACCTGCTGTCGACGCACCAGCGGCGCGATGTCGAGGATCACCACCACGCTGCCGTCGCCCATGATCGTGGCGCCGAAGATGCCCGGCACCGACGCCACCTGCGGGCCAACCGGCTTCACCACGATCTCGCGGTTGCCGAGGATCTGGTCGATGGCCACCGCCACGCGCAGCTCACCGGAGCGGATCAGCAGCAGCGGCATCTGCAGCTGGCCTTCGGCGCGCGCCGCGGCGTGGCCGACCAGGCCGCCGAGATCGTGCACCGTGTAGTCCTCGCCGCCGTAGGCATAGCTCGCCCCCGGCTGCTCGAACTCGTCGCGCGAAATACGGCCGACGCCGCGGACGGAGGCGATGGGCACGGCGAAGCTGGTCTCGCCGATCTTCACGAACACCGCCTGGGTCACCGCCAGCGTCTGCGGCAGGCGCATCGTGAACGTGGTGCCCTTGCCGGGCACGCTGGCGATGTCGAGGGCGCCGCCGAGCTGGCGGACCTCGCTCGCGACCACGTCCATGCCGACGCCGCGACCCGACAGGCGACTGACCTCGTCGACGGTGGAGAAGCCGGGTTCGAAGATCAGCGCATCGAGGTCGCCATCGGCCAGGGCGACGTCGTCGCGGACCAGTCCGCGCTCGATGCCGCGGCGGCGGATCGCGGCGCGGTCGAGGCCCGCGCCGTCGTCGGCGACGACCAGTACGACTTCAGAGCCCTCGCGGCGCACCGAAATGCGCACCGAGCCCTCGTCGGGCTTGCCGTCGTCACGACGCTTGCGCGGCTTCTCGAGACCGTGTGCAACGGCGTTGCGCAGCATGTGTTCCAGCGGCGCGGTCATGCGCTCGAGGACGTTGCGATCGAGTTCGCCCTGGGCACCGTCCAGCTTGAGCTGGGCATGCTTCCCGGTCTCGGTCGCGGCCTGGCGGACGACGCGGCGCAGGCGCGGCACCAGCGAATCGAAGGGCACCATGCGCGTGCGCATGAGGCCTTCCTGCAGGTCGGAGCTGACGCGCGACTGCTGCAGCAGCAGGGTTTCGTACTGGCGCGTCAGGTCGTCGAGCGTGCCCTGCAGGCTCGACAGGTCGGCCGCGGACTCGCCCAGCGCACGCGACAGCTGCTGCAGGGTGGAGAAGCGATCGAGCTCCAGCGGGTCGAAGGTCGGATCCGCCGAATCCTGCTCGCGCTGGTAGCGGGCGATGATCTGCGCTTCGGTCTCGATGTCGAGGCGGCGGAGCTGGTCGCGCAGACGCATGTTCGTCTGCTCCATCTCGCCCATCGCACCGCGGAAGGCACCCAGCTGCTGTTCGAGGCGGGCGCGATAGATCGCCACCTCGCCGGCGTAGTTTACCAGGCGATCAAGCAGGTCGGCGCGGATGCGCACCTGCTCCTGCGGAGCGCGGACGGTGATGTCTTCGTCGTCGGCGTGGAGCGTGTCCACGACCGGCGCGGTGAGCGGCGGCAGCACGACGACCGGCGCGGCGGCGCGTTCGCCAGGCAACGCACCCACCAGGTCCTCGCCGCGGGCGCGGGCGTCGAACGCGTCGATCAGGCCCTGCGAAGGACTGATCGCGAGCCGCTCGCCAACGCGGGTGACCATGGCATGCAGGCGGTCGAAGCCGCGCTCGAGCAGCGGCACGTCGCCGCGTGCAAGGTCGAAGCGCTGCTCCGACACCGCCTCCAGCAGCGACTCCATCGAGTGGCCGAGCTCGCCGATCGCGAACACGCCGGCCATCCGCGCACCGCCCTTGAGCGTGTGCAGGTCGCGCTGCAGGCCGACCAGCGATTCACGATCGTCGGCGGATTCGCGCAGTCGTGCCAGCAGGCCGTCGGAGTGGTCGAGAAGGTCGCGGCCCTCTTCGACAAAGATGTCGACCAGCTCGGAATCCAGGCCACTGAAGTCGAACTCGACGTCCGGATCCTCTTCGTCCGGGATCGCGGCAAGCATCGCCGTGCTCGCGGCCGCGCCGACACGGTCGGCCTCGAGGCGCTCGGCATCACGACGCTCCGCTTCGACACGCTCGGCTGCGAGGCGCTCGGCTTCAAGACGTTCTTCTTCGACGCGCTCGGCTTCGAGGCGTTCTGTTTCGAGGCGTTCGGCTTCGAGGCGCTCGGCTTCAAGGCGTTCTGTTTCAAGGCGCTTCGCTTCGAGGCGTTCTGCTTCGAGGCGTTCTGCTTCAAGGCGCTCCGCCTCGAGCCGCTCGGCCTCGACGCGTTCGGCCTCCAGGCGCTCGGCTTCGAGGCGGTCTGCTTCGAGGCGCTCGGCCTCGGCACGCTCCGCCTCGAGACGCGCGGTCTCGACTCGCTCGGCTTCCAGGCGTTCGGCTTCGGCCTGTTCCGCGGCAAGGCGTTCGGCCTCCTCGCGCTCGGCGTCGATGCGCTCCAGCTCGAGGATCTGCGCTTCCAGCTCTGCCAGTTCGATTCGCTCGGCTTCGGCACGTTCGGCTTCGGCGAGCTCGGCTTCCAGCCGCGCCATCTCGATGCGTTCGGCTTCGACACGTGCCGACTCGGCGCGCTCGACGTCCGTGCGCTCCGCTTCAAGGCGCTCCGCTTCAAGACGTTCTGCCTCAACGCGCTCCGCTTCAAGCCTTTCCGCCTCAAGGCGCTCCGCTTCGAGACGCTCTGCCTCAAGACGCTCTGCCTCAAGACGCTCTGACTGAAGACGTTCTACCTCAAGCCGCTCCGCCTCAAGCCGCTCCGCGTCAAGGCGTTCGGCTTCAAGACGTTCCGCCTCAAGGCGCTCTGCTTCAAGACGTTCGGCCTCAAGGCGCTCTGCTTCAAGCCGCTCCGCTTCGAGACGCTCCGCTTCGAGACGCTCCGCTTCGAGACGCTCCGCTTCAAGCCGCTCTGCTTCGAGACGTTCTGCCTCAAGCTGCTCCGCTTCAAGCCGCTCCGCATTCTCCGCAGCCGCGTCGGTGAAGCCGGCATAGGCGCTGAGGTCGACATCCACCAGCGTCGGCGCGAGCTCATGCGCGTCGCCATCGGCGTCCACGACGGCATCCAGCGCACCGACCTCCGCCTCCATGGGTGCCGGCGCCGGCAAACCATCGCGCAGCGCCGCGAGGCGCGCGGCCAGCGCCACGACCACCGGCACTTCCGGGCGCGCCGACTGCAGGCCGACGATGGCCGCACGGGCGACGTTGGCGAGTTCGCCGATCGCGGCGACGCCTTCGGCAGGGGCCGGATCAGCGCTGGCGAGCAGGCGGCGCACATAGGCTTCGCCCGGTGTCAGCGCCTGGGCCACCGTCGGCAACTCGGTCATCGCGAATGCGCCGTTCATCGTGTGCAGCGCGCGCAACAGACCCTCGGACGCCGGGATGGCATCCGTCGATGCCCGTGCCACCCAGGCATCGACAGTGACCAGGTGGCCGGCGACCTCCGCATCGAGGATTTCGAGCAAGAGGGCATCGACGGACGCCGGAACCATGTCGAACCCGTCCGCGACCGGCGCTTCGCCTTCACCCGCGCCGACTGCTGCAGCGTCGGCATCCACGGCTTCACCGGCATCGGCCTCCGCGCCGGCACCGGCATCGGCATCGGTGTCAGCCACCGCGTCCGGAACGCCGGCTCCGGCAGCCGCGTCCGCCACGGGCGCGGCAACCCTGTACTGCTCCGCGGCCGTCGTCTCTTCCGGCATGCCCTCGTCGCCCGCGGCGATGCGTTCGGCCGAGGCCTGCATGCGCGCGAGGTCGGACTGGACGACCCCGTCACCGCGCAGCGCCGCCTGCAGTTCGGGAAGGGTGTAGAACGCCTGGTCGACCATGGCCACCACGGCCGGGCTGGCCGCCCGCGTGCCGTCGAGCACGCGGTTGAGCATGTTCTCGACCTTCCAGCTGAACTCGCCCAGCGTGCGCGCGCCGACCAGCCGGCCGCTGCCCTTGAGCGTGTGGAAGACGCGGCGGATCGGGCGCAGGCGCTCGAGGTCGTCGGGCTGCGCCCGCCACATCGGCAGCAGCTGGTCGAGGTTGTCGATTTCTTCGGCGAATTCCTCGAGGAAGACTTCGCGGATCTCGTCGTCGATTTCGTCGCCGGTGGCTTCGAAGCCGCCGCTGCCCGCGGCCGCAGGCGCGGCGGCGGACGGCCGGGAGGCCTGGTCCGGCGCGGCCGAGGCATCGGCCGGCGCCGGCGCCGGGGCGCGATCGATCAGCGCCGCCACCGTGCGTTCGATGTCGGCCTCGCTCAGCCGCGGCCCATCGGCCGCCGCCTGCGCCGGCATCGCCTGCTCCGGCAGCCTCTCGGCAGGCAGCGGCCAGTAGCCGAGCGCCTCCAGGCTGTGGCGACTGACGTCGAGGATTTCCTCGCGGTTGAAGCGGTTCTCGCGCAGGGCCTCGAGGTAGTACTCGAGGCTGGCCAGCGCGTCGGCGAAGGTGTCGAGCTGGCGGCCGTTGGGCACGCGCCGGCTGTCGATCAGTTCGTCTTCGATGTAGCGGCGCACGCCGGCCAGGTAGGCAGCCGGCTGCGGCAGTTCCAGCATCTCGAGGGCGCCGGCGACCTCGCGCAGCAGGCGCGGCACTTCCGCCAGCTCGCCGTGGTCCCAGCCGGTCTCGATGAAGGCGACAAAGGCCTGGCGCGCGTCGGCGAAGTTGGCGATCGCCTCGCGGGCAAGCACGTCGAGCACCTTGTCGGCTTCGCCTGCGGCAAGGTCGCCCTGCACCGGCGCGTCCTGGTCGCCGGCGCCGAGGCGCGCGACCTGGTCGTCGAGGGTGGCATCGACGTAGAGCAGTGCGCCGGCGACGTCGAGCAGCGCGCCCTCGTCGGCCGGGCGCCGGCCTTCGGCGATCTCGGCCATCGCCTCGCGCTGCTGTTCGACCACGCCGCGGGCGATGCCCAGGCCAAGCATGCCCAGCGTGTCGCCGACGCGGCCGAGGGCTTCGACCTGCGGCAGCAGGCGGCCGAGGTCGGTCTCGCCGGTGCGCAGGTGGAGGTCGAGCGCGTCCTTGACCCGGAGCAGGTCTTCCTTGACCGCCGCGGCCACGGTGTCGAGCAGGGCCCGGTTGCGGCCGGTCATGCTGCCCTGGGCGTGGCTGATCTCGGAGTCGGTCGGGAGCTGCGCCTGCAGCTCGAAGGTGTCGTGCAGCGCGCGCAGGTCGGCGTGGTCCGCGCTGGCGTGGGCGGCGTGGTACAGCAGCTGGCGGGTCGGCTCGAGCGACGCTTCCGCGCGCGGGATGCCGAAGCCGTCGTCCTCGAACAGGCGCCGGGACTCGCGCTCGACGCTGGCGAAGGCCTGGCGCAGCGCCGGGGTCGCCTCGATGGCGCCATCGGCGGTGGCCCTGGCCACGGAGCCGGCCACCCAGAGCATGCGTCGCGCAGGCTCGGCCTGGACATGGCCAAGCAGGGCGTCAAGCGCCGCTGCCAGCGCCACGCCGCCGGCGCCACCGCCATCCTCCGGCCACGCCGCCATCGCCGCGCGCAGGTCGGCCAGCAGCGGCTGGGCGCGTGCGTTGCGCACGGGCATCGGATCGTTGGCGACGTCCACCGGCGCCAGGTCGCCCGGGAGCGGGCGCTGCAGGTCCGGTGCGAACAGCACGCTTTCCGACAGCCCGGTCTCGCCGCGCGCTGCGCGCAGGTCGTTGAGCAGCGGCAGCAGGACGATCGGGATGTCCTTGTGGCCGCTCTGCAGGCGCTCGAGGTAGTCGGGCAGCAGCACGACGCCGCGCATCAGCATCGCGCAGGCGGCGTCGCGGTCGGCCACGGCGCCGTCCTGCAGCGCCTGCGCCAGGCGCTCCATTTCCTCGGCCACCATCGCCGGCGCATACAGCTCGACCATGCGCAGCGTGCCCTGCACCTGGTGCAGGTACCCGGCGCAGAAGCGCATGCGGCTGGTGTCGGCGGGGTCGGCGGCGAAGTCCTCGATTTCGATCCGCGCCTGGCGCAGGGTCTCGTCGAGCTCCGGCTTGACCCAGCCGAGCGTGGTGTAGTCGATCGCGTCGCGCAGTGCGGTCATCGGTCTGTGCTTCAGGCCGGCAGCTTGAAGTCGGCGACCGAGCGGCGCAGGTCGGCCGCGAGCTGGGCGAGGTTGCCGATCGACTCGGCGGTCTGGTTGGCGCCCTGCGAGGTCTGCGCGGTGATCGACTGGATGGTGTTCATCGTCTCGGTGATGTTCGACGCCGCCGCGGACTGCTGCTGCGATGCGCCGGAGATGCCTTCGATCAGCGCCGCCAGGCTGGTCGAGACGCTTTCGATCTCGCCCAGCGCGGTACCGGCGTCCTCGGCCAGGCGCGCGCCGGCGACCACCTCGGACGTCGTCTGCTCCATCGAGCTGACAGCTTCGTTGGTGTCGGACTGGATGGTCTCGACCAGGGTCTCGATGCGCTTGGTGGCGTTGGAAGCGCGTTCGGCGAGTCGCTGCACTTCGTCGGCCACGACCGCGAAGCCGCGGCCCGCTTCACCGGCGGACGCCGCCTGGATCGCCGCGTTCAGCGCCAGGATGTTGGTCTGCTCGGAGATGTCGTTGATGAGCTCGACGATCGAGCCGATTTCCTGCGAGCTCTCGCCCAGGCGCTTGATGCGCTTGGAGGTTTCCTGGATCTGGTCGCGGATCGAGTCCATGCCGGCGATCGTCTCGCGCACCACGCCCGCGCCCTTGGTCGCGATCTGCACCGAGCGCTGCGCCACGTCGGCCGATTCGGCGGAGTTGCGCGACACCTGGTTGATGGACTGCGCCATCTCGTTGATGCGGTCCGACGCGGAGTTGATCTCCTGCGCCTGGTGTTCGGCGGCCTCGGCCAGGTGCATGGCGGTGGCCTGCGTTTCCTGCGCGCTGGACGCCACCTGCACCGAGGTGTCGGTGATCGTCTGCACCAGGCTGCGCAGCTGTTCGACGGCGAAGTTGATCGAGTCGGCGATGGCGCCGGTCATGTCCTCGGTCACGGTGGCCTTCACCGTCAGGTCGCCTTCCGCGAGCGAACCCATTTCGTCCAGCAGGCGCATGATCGCCTCCTGGTTGCGGTTGTTGAGCTCCATCGTGGTTTCGTAGCGCTCGCGGCGGTCGCGGCTGAGCTCGCGCATCAGGCCGACCAGGGCCAGCGCGGCCAGGGCGAGGAAGGCGATCGAGATCCAGATGTTGCCGAGGATCGAGGTGTCGCTGAGCGAGCCGAAGGTGGTCAGCGACTGGAACAGGGTCTCGCTGTCGCCGAGCAGCTTGTCCGAGCCGGTGGTCAGCGAGGCCGCCGCGTTCTGGGCGCTGAACAGGTTCTGCGAGCTGGACAGGATCGCGTCCAGGTCCTTCTTCATCTCTTCCCACTGCGACGCCGCCTGGTCGAGCGCGGCCAGGGCGGCGGCGTTCGACAGCGCCTGCACGTTCATCGCCTCGTCGCTCGACCGCAGGCCGGCCAACACCTGCTCGAACACGCCGGCATCGCGCGCCAGGGCGTCGCCGGCCAGCGATGCGCCCGGGCCACCCGCCTGGATCTCGGTCACGCGGCGGGCCATGGTCGAGGCCAGCACCACTTCGCGCAGCGCGATGTAGATCTGCGAGGACGGCGAGCCGCTGGCGGACATCGCGCGCACCACTTCGTCGAGCTGCGCCTGCAGCTGCGGCACGGCCTGGGTGAAGCGCTGGGCGTTGCCGGCGAAGGCCACCACGGCGGCCTCGCTTGCGATCACCTGTTCGGCGTTGGCGGCCAGCGGCTCCCAGGTGGCGGCCACGGCACGGATTTCGCCGGCGACGTCGGGCGTGTCGCCGAAGTTGCCGATCAGCTGCTGGATGTCCCCGTCGATCGCGGCCTTGGTGCCCTTGAACGCGGTGTACGAGGCGCTGCTGCCGTCGACCGCTTCCCGGCCCTGGTTGGCCAGGCGCTGCGAGTTCACCTGCAGGCTGGACGCTGCGGTGCTGGCACCACCCAGGCGCGAAGCCTTGGTCATGGCATAGATGGTGTTGCCTGCGAATACCAGCAGTGCGGCCACCAGGAGCCAGATCCAGACCCTGGCACCGATGCTGCGACCCTTGCCGGTCTCGTTGTCGATCACGTTGCTCATGGTCTACCCCTGGCCTGTCTGATGCGGCATCACGCCGCTGCTTGTCTGAATTCGGGCGTGCGGGACAGCCTGTCGAGGCTGAACACTCCCCACGCGTGGCCGCCTACTTTGTAGGCGCGATCGATGAAACCGGAATAGCGGCCCTCGGCAAGGACCTCGTGGTTCGACTGCTGCTCTTCCAGGAAGCTGCGCTGGCCGAACAGTTCGTCGATGGTCACCGCGACGTTGCCGCCGGGCTGGCGCACCACCAGCACGCGCTGGCCCTCGTGCAGCACCGTGCGCTCGCCCTCGAGGAACAGGCGCAGGTCGACCACCGGCAGCAGGTTGCCGCGGATGTTGGCCACGCCGAGCATCCAGGGCTGCGCGCCCGGCACCGGCGTGAGCTGCGGCAGCGGCAGGATTTCGACCACTTCGTCGAAGCCCGAGGCCAGCAGCCGTGGACCGACGCGGTAGCCGACGCCGCGCCAGAGGCCCGGCGCATCGAGCTGCTCGGGCAGGCCGACCACGTGCGCCAGGCTGCGCCGTTCAAAGCCCGCGAGGACCTCGAAGGGCTCGGCCGACCGTGGCTCGGTGGACCGCGGCTCGGCCGGACGTGGGCGCGCGTCGCGTCGCGCCATGTCAGCCGCCCAGCAGCGCGTTGATGCGCTCGACCAGCTCGCTCTCAACCGGCGGCTTGACGATGTAGCCCCTGGCCCCCTGGCGCATGCCCCAGGCCTTGTCGGTCTCCATGCCCTTGGTGCTGACGATCAGCACCGGGATGGCGGCCGTGGCGGCGTCGCGCGACAGCGCCCGGGTCGCCTGGAAGCCGTTCATGCCCGGCAGCACGACGTCCATCAGCACCAGCGCCGGCAGCTCGCGCCGCGCGACCTCGATGCCGTCTTCGGCATTGCCGCAGGCAAGCACCTCGTGCCCGTTGCGCTCGAGGAGCTGGGTCAGGACCGCGGTGTCTGTCGGCGAGTCCTCGATCAACAGGATCTTTGCCATGGTGTACCTGTCCCCCCGGTCAGGTGTTGACGTGCGTTCGGATCGCGTCGAGGAGTTCCTCGCGCGTGAAAGGTTTGGTGACGTACTGCTCGGAGCCGACGATGCGGCCGCGCGCCTTGTCGAACAGGCCGTCCTTGGAGGACAGCATGATCACCGGCGTCTGCTTGAACAGCTGGTTGTTCTTGATCAGCGCGCAGGTCTGGTAGCCATCCAGGCGCGGCATCATGATGTCGACGAAGATGATCTGTGGCCGCTGGTCGGCGATCTTGGCCAGCGCTTCGAAGCCGTCGGTCGCGGTCACGACGTCGGCGCCCTCCCGGCGCAGCAGTGTCTCCGCGGTGCGACGGATGGTCTTCGAGTCATCGATCACCATCACGCGCAGGCCGTCGAGGCTGCCGGCGCGGTTTTGGTCCTGCGTCATCGTGTCTCCCCGGTGCATGGCGGCCGATTGTCAGGCGCCGCTGCGAACAGCCAATCTTCCAGCACACCGCAGCAGTGTCAAGCGCGAAATCCACGGACTGCGGCCGGCATCCAGCTTATGCCCGTGGCAGCGCGCGCGCAGCTGATAACATTTGTCAGTATCTGCCGCGGATGGCCACCATGCCTTTAGATGTCGTTGTTGTGATGGACCCGATCGGATCGATCCGGGTCGCCAAGGATTCCACCTTCGCCATGCTCCTCGAGGCCCAGCGGCGCGGCCATCGGCTGCACTACGTGCTCCCGGGCGGACTGTCGATGGATGGCGGGCGGGCGCGGGCGCGCGCGGCACCGCTGAGGGTGCGCGATGACCCTTCGGACTGGTTCGAACTGGGAACTGCGTCACAGCGGGACTTTGGCGACGGCGACGTGGTGCTGGTGCGCACCGACCCGCCGGTCGACGCCAACTACATCCACGACACCCAGATCCTGGACATCGCGCGCCTGGCCGGCGCCAACGTGGTCAACGACCCCCGCGGGCTGCGCGACCTCAACGAGAAGCTCGCCGCACTGCTGTTCCCGCAGTGCTGTCCGCCGACCCTGGTCAGCCGCGAGGCGGCCGCGCTCAAGGCCTTCGTCACCGAACACGGCCAGGCCGTGCTGAAGCCGCTGGACGGCATGGGCGGGCGCTCGATCTTCCGCGCCGCCGCCGGCGAATCCAATCTCAACGTCATCCTCGAGACCCTCACCGACGGCGGCCGCCAGCTGGCGATGGCCCAGCGCTACCTGCCGGAAATCACCGAGGGCGACAAGCGCATCCTGCTGATCGACGGCGTACCGGTGGACTATTGCCTGGCGCGCATCCCGCAGGGCGACGAGTTCCGCGGCAACCTCGCTGCCGGCGGCCGCGGCGAAGGCCGCCCGCTGAGCGAGCGCGACCGCTGGATCGCGGCGCAGGTGGGTCCGGAGATGGTCAGGCGCGGCATGCGCTTCGTCGGCCTGGACGTGATCGGCGACTGGCTGACCGAGGTCAACGTCACCAGCCCGACCTGCATCCGCGAGCTCGACGCGGAGTACGGCCTCAACATCGCCGGCCTGCTGTTCGACGCCATCGAGCGCGGCGCGCCGCGCGCCGACGCCTGATGCCGGCCGGGGCCGGCGCGCTGCGGTGAGTACGATGGCGGCGCCTGGCGGCGTCGGCGAGCGCGAGCGCCTGGGCGCGACCCTGGTGCTGTCGCTGCTGGTGCACGGGATGCTCGTGCTCGGGATCGGCTTCGCGCTTGAGGACGCGGCGCCGGTGTTGCCCACCCTCGACGTCATCCTGACCCGCACCACCAGCCCGCTGACCCAAGCCCAGGCCGACTTCCTGGCCCAGGCCAGCAACCAGGGCGGTGGCGAGGACGACGCCAGCCTGCGGCCGCGCGATCCACAGGCAGGCCAGTTGCCGAACGAAGAGGCCGGGATCGCCCAGCGTGCCGTGCGTGCGCAGTCGCCCGACGTCGCGCCGCCGCCCGAAGCGCGGGTCATTGCCAGCCGCCACGGCGAGGACGCGACGCCCACGCCCCTGGCCACCCCGCGCAGCGACGAACAACCGCTGCCGCGCGGCCCGGAGAAAATCGACCACGACCTGGCGATGGCCCGCCTGGCCGCCGAGATCCACCTCCAGTCCGAGCGCTACGCCAAGCGCCCCAAGCGCAAGTTCGTCTCGGCCAGCACGCAGGAGTGGGTGTACGCCACCTACCTGCGCGCCTGGGTCGACCGCGTGGAGCGCGTCGGCAACCTCAACTATCCCGACGAAGCGCGGCGCCGGCAGCTGTCCGGGACGCTGGTGATCAGCGTGGCGATCCGTCGCGACGGCTCGGTGGAGCGCGCCGAGGTGATCCAGTCAAGCGGCGTCCGCCTGCTCGACGACGCCGCGCTGCGCATCGCGCGCCTGGCAGAACCCTACCCGCCGCTGCCGCAGACCGACGAGGCGATCGACGTCCTGCACGTCACCCGCACCTGGAACTTCCTGCCCGGCGGCGAACTGGTGGACGACTGAGGCCTCAGCCGCGACGTTCGCGCGCGGCGACCTGCTCGGCCAGGGTGAGCGCGACGTTGTTGCGCAGATACGCGGGCTCGACCAGCTCCGGCGCGATTCCGCCGCCTTCGGCAAGCGCCAGCGCGGCGAGGCTTGCGAGGTCGGCGGCGCGCGGAAGGGCCGTTGCGTCGATCGACGCGAGGCGATCGCCAAGCCGGCGCGCCAGCGCGCCGTCTGCCGCCGCGAAGCCGGTGCCGACGCCGTGCCAGGATCCACCGGGCGGCAGCTCGACGGCATCGGGCGCGGCCACCACCTCGCGATCCAGCGCGCGCAGGCCGTCGCCGTCGCGCACGAAAGAACCGGCATAGACCTCGCCCATGCGCGCATCGATCGCGGCGAGGATGAAGCCACCCGGCAAGGCTTCGACGTCGGCGACATCGACATCGGTATCTGCATCGACAATTGCCGCGTGATCGGGCGCATCCCGGCAGGCTTCCCGCCGCGTCCGCAGCCCACCCAGCGCCAGCACCGACAGCGTCGACACCGGGACCAGCGGGAGGTCGAGCGCCAGTGCGATGCCCTGGGCGATCGAGATGCCCAGGCGCACGCCGGTGAACGCGCCCGGACCGCGGCTGACGGCAATGGCATCCAGGTCCACGCGCCGCAGCCCGGCTTCCGCCAGCAAGGTTTCGGCCCAGGGCAGCACCAGCTCCGCATGCCGCCGCGGCGCGATCTCGAAGCGCTCGCTGACCGCGCCGTCGACCATCACGGCGACGGAGCAGGCTTCGGTGGAGGTCTCGATGGCGAGCAGGTGCATGTGCGTGTGGCAGGCGACGGGGGCAACAGGTTACCGCGTCGGCAAATCGCCGCCGGCTTGGGACTCGCTAAAGCACCGATCGCGGCCATGGCCGCTCCCACAAGAGCCCATCGCAACTGCCGGGCCCCGGGCTGTTGTGGGAGCCGCTATAGCGGCGATCGCGGCCGTGGCCGCTCCCACAAGAGCCCATCGGGCCAACGTGGCTGCGGTGATCTCAGCCTTCGTTGAAGAACGCCACCGCGTCGGCGACGTCGCGGGTGCGGGGGAACGGCGGCAGCGAGTCCAGGAAGCGGCGCCCGTAGCCCTTGCCCAGCAGGCGCGGGTCGCAGAGCACCAGCACGCCGCGGTCGGTCTCGGTGCGGATCAGGCGGCCCACGCCCTGCTTGAGCGCGATCACCGCCTGCGGCACCTGCTCGTCGCGGAAGGGGTTGCCGCCGGCGCGGCGGATCGCCTCCAGCCGCGCCTCGAACACCGGATCGTCGGGCGACGCGAAGGGCAGCTTGTCGATCACCACCACGCTCAGTGCGCCGCCCGCGACATCGACCCCTTCGCGGAAGCTGGCGGAGCCGAGCAGCACGCCGTTGCCGGATTCGCGGAAGCGCTGCAGCAGCACGTGCCGCGGCGCTTCACCCTGCACGAACAGCGGCCAAGGCGCGCCGCGCAGCGCCTCGGCCGCTTCGCGCAGCGCGCGATGGGAGGCGAACAGCAGGAACGCGCGCCCGGCGGACGCCTCCAGGACCGGGCGGACCGCGGCGACGATCGCGGTGGTGTAATCGCGCGCCGAAGGCTCCGGCAGGCCCGGCGGCAGGTAGGCCAGCGCCTGGCTGGCCCAGTCGAAGGGGCTGGGCACCAGCAGGGTGCGCGGCTCGTAGAGACCCAGCCGCCGTGACACGTGCTCGAAGCGTTCTTCCACGGTCAGCGTCGCCGAGGTGAACACCCACGCTGCGCGTGACTGTTCGCGATGCGCGCGCAGCGGCCCGGAGACATCAAGCGGCGTGCGCTGCAGGCGGAAGCCGCGCGGCGAAAGCTCGTACCAGCGCACGTCGTCGTCGCGAACCACCGGCTGCGGCGCCACGCCTGCCTTGGCTGACTCCGGACCGGACTCGGCGACCGCATCCGCAATGGCCGCGGCCAGCGGCGTCTCGACCCCGAGCCTGCGCCCCGAAACCGGATCGACGACCTCGCCGGTGCCGGGATCCAGGTCGACATCTTCCGCCGGCCCGTCGATATCGCGCCAGCGCCCCAGCCGCCCGCGGTGGTCGCGCGCGCGCAGCTGGCAAGCCTCCAGGCCAGGCGCGGCGGCGCACAGGGGCGCCAGCGCATCCGACAGCGCCAGCAGCGCGGCGTCGAGCGCGTCCAGCGCATCCGCCACCTCGGGTACAGCCAGCAGCTGCGGCCGCGTGCCGCGCGCAGGGAGGACGTCCATGGCGGCGCGCAGCAGGCGGGTGGCCTGCTCCAGCGCCCGCGCGGGCTCCTGCAGCGTCGCCAGCGCACCGGCGACGTCGCGAGACTCGGCGATCGCATCGCGCGCCAGTTCGACCAGCGGGCGTGCTGACAGGCCCTCGCCGAAGAACTGTGCGGCGAGCTCGGGGAGCTGGTGGGCTTCGTCGACCACGAAGGCTTCGGCACCCGGCAGGATTTCGCCGAAGCCCTCCTGCTTGAGCGCGAGGTCGGCCAGCAGCAGGTGGTGGTTGACCACCACCACGTCGGCCTCCTGCGCGCGCTGCCGGGCCTGGACCACGAAGCAGTCGCCCCAGAACGGGCATTCGGTGCCCAGGCAGTTGTCGGCCGTGGAGGTCACCAGCGGCAGCAGCGGCGAGTCGTCGGGCAGCGACTCGAGCTCGGCCATGTCACCCATCCGCGTGCGTCCACTCCAGGCCAGGATGCGCTGGAAATGGTCGGCCTGCGCCGGGGTCTGGAAGCGGTTCTCGCCGCGCGCGCGCTCCAGCCGGTGGCGGCAGAGGTAGTTGGCACGGCCCTTCAGGAGCGAGGTCCGCAGCCCGGTACCGAGCGCGTCGCGCACCCGCGGCAGGTCGCGGTGGTAGAGCTGGTCCTGCAGCGCGCGGGTGCCGGTGGAGATGATGGTCTTGCGCCGCGACAGCAGCGCCGGCACCAGGTAGGCGAAGGTCTTGCCGGTCCCGGTGCCGGCCTCGGCCAGCAGCACGGCGCGGTCGTTGAAAGCCGAGGCCACCGCCGCCGAGAAATCCTGCTGCGCCTGGCGCGGGCGGAAGCCCGGGATCACCGCGGCCAGCGGCCCGCCGGGGGACAGGGCCTCGCGGCTGTCGCGGGCGAGCGCGGGTTCGCTCCGTGCGCCAGCAGACGCGCCAGCCGCCAAGGCCGCGGCCGGGTCGGCCGCAGCGCCGGCGACAGCGGCAAGCGTGGCTTGGTTGGAGTCGTCGGGGAGGCTCATCAGGACGTCATGATCGCCGCAAACACCGGCCAGCGGGTTCGTCCAATGGCCGACGCGGGCGTCGGGGATGCTGCCGGCTGCCGCTGGAGCTCACCAGCGCTGGGGTGGCGCCACCCGGCAGGCCTCGATCGCAGCCTTGGCCGCGGCCGCGCCCCCGGCATCGCCCTGCACCAGCCGCACCTGCTCCAGGGTGGCCCAGTGGCGGCGGCAGAGCGGCCCGACGCCGGAGCCCAGGGCCTGCGCCTGCGCGGCCAGTTCGCCGGCACGGGTGAAATCGGACATCAGCAGGGCCGCCTCCGCGCGCTCCTGGAGCAGCGCCGGGTCGGCGGCCACCAGCGCGATCGCCCGGTCCAGCGCGGCCGCCGCATCGGCGTGGTAGCCCTGCTGCTGCAGGCGCTCCGCGTCCAGCCGCAGGTCCTCGACGCCCGGATCGCGCAAGGGCTGCACGTTGAGCTCGCCCTCGCCGTCGCCCGCGACCGCACGGATGCCGGCGACCATCTGCTCCGGCGTGGCCGCGGTGAGCGACTGCACGGGCAGCGGCGGCGGCGCGGATGCGCAGGCGGCAAGCGCCAGCAGCGCGATCGGCGGAAGCGCGCGCAGCGCGTGGCGAAGTGTGCGGGGACTGCGGTCGGGAATCATGGGATGCGTTTCTGTCGGGTCTTCATGGCGGGTTGCCCCGGCAGGCTGCCTGCCGGACGCGGTCATCGGGGCTGTTCGGCGGGCTGCGGTGCGGTCGCGGGCTCGTCGCCGCGGCCGATGCCGAACCAGTCGCGCCAGCCGCCGCTGGACTGTTCCTCGGGCGGCGGCTCGCGCACGCAGGGCTGCCAGGGCGGCGCGAAACCTTCCGCGAAGGCGTAGCGGCGGGCGCCGGGGCAGCCGGCGTCGGTGCTGTTGCCGGCCACGACCCAGCTCCATTCCAGGCCCTTCCCGCCGACGCGCAGCGGCGCGGTGGGGAGCTGCTTGAACATCGCCGACCACACCCGCATCGCGCCGGTGGCGCCGTACAGACCGGTCTGTTCGTTCTGGTCGTTGCCGACCCAGACCACGCCCAGATGGTCGCCGGTCCAGCCGGCGAACCAGCTGTCGCGGCCGTCATTGCTGGTCCCGGTCTTGCCGGCGATGTCCAGGTGCCCCAGGCCGTCGTTGACCAGCCGGCGACCGGTGCCCGATGCCACGGCGTGCTGCAGCGCCAGGGTGACCAGGCGCGCGGCAGTGCGGTCGCCGTCATCGGGCTGCGGCGGCGCCTTGTCGTAGCGCTTGAGCACGCGGCCGTCCGGGTCGAGCACGCCGCGCACGGTGTACAGCGGCTGGATCTCGCCGTCGGAGGCGAGGAACTGGTACAGCTGAGCCATCGCGTACGGACTCTGGTCCACCGAACCCAGGATCAGCGCCGGGTTCGCGACCGCGTCGATGCCGGCCAGCTGCTTGATGATGTGCGCCAGGCGTTCGGGGCGCACGGCCATGCCGACGCGCACCGTGGCCTGGTTGTACGAGCGCCCGAGGGCGTCGATCAGGCGCACGCTGCCGTGGCTCTTGCCGTCGGAATTGCCCGGGGTCCAGCGCTTGCCGTTCTGCAGGGTGACGGTGACCGGGGAATCGTCGACCCAGGTCGCCAGCGACCAGCGGTCGGGCAGCGCCAGGGCCAGCAGGTAAACGAAGGGCTTGAGCAGCGAGCCCACCGGCCGCTGCGCCTCGACCGCGCGGTTGAAGCCGGGGGTCTCGACGTCGCGGCTGCCGACCACCGCCACCACCTCGCCGCTGTGCACGTCGGTGACCACCACGCCCGCTTCCAGCGCCGGCCGGCCCTTGCCCGCGAGCGCCTTCAGCGTGCCGACCACCGCGCCTTCGGCATAGGCCTGCGCCGAGGGCGACATGCTGGTCATCACCGTCAGTCCGGCGCCCTGCAGCTCGTCGGCGGAGTAGTCGCTGGCCAGGTGGCGCCGCACCAGGTCGACATAGGGCGGAAAACGGTTGGCGGCGATGCTGCCCGGGGCCGTGGTCACGCCCAGCGGCGCGGCCACGGCGCGGTCGTGCTCGGCCTGGTCGATGAGCCCGGTCTCGAGCATCTCGCCAAGCACGAAGTCGCGGCGCACCCTGGCGCGCTCGGGCTGCCGGCGCGGGTCGTAGTGCGAGGGGCCGCGGATGATCCCGACCATCAGCGCGATGTGCTCGGTCGAGAGGTCGTCGAGCCGGCGCCCGAACCAGTACTCGGCGCCGGCGGCCACGCCGCGGATGGCCTGGTTGCCGCGCTGCCCGAGGTAGACCTGGTTGAGGTAGGCCTCGAGGATCCGGCCCTTGTCGTAGCGCGCCTCGATGATCAGCGCGTACAGGACCTCGTTGAACTTGCGGCTCCAGGTCTGCTCGCGGCCGATGCCGAGCAGGCCGCTGCGCGCCAGCTGCTGGGTCAGCGTGCTCGCGCCCTGCCGCGCCTCGCCGGCCTTCAGGTTGACCCAGGCCGCGCGCGCGATGCCGCGGATGTCGATGCCGTGGTGGTGGGCGAAGTCGCGATCCTCCACCGCCTGCAGCGCATCGGTGAGTTCCTGCGGAACGTCCTCCACCCGGATCAGCCGGCGCTCGGCCTGCTGCTTTCCGTAGAGAGTGGCGATGCGCGCGGGGTCCAGGCGCACGGCCTCGGCCTCGCGCTCGCCGACCAGGTCGCGGATCGCGGCCACCTCGCCCTTGGCCAGGCGCACTTCGACGCGGCTCGGCGCCACCGCGCGGTCGACGTCGGTGAAGCCGCGGCTGGCGATGGTCCAGCGGCCCTCGTCATCGGCATAGGTGCCCGAGCGCGCACCGTCGCCTTCGCGGTAGCCGGCGGCATCAAGCTCGAGCTTCAGGGTGTCGGCGTCCATCGCCGTCCCCTTGGCCAGCGCGAGCGGCCGCCCGTAGACCCGCGTCGGCTCCTGCCACTGCAGCTGGCCGAAGCGCTCGCCGACCTGGCTGTTCAGGTACAGCATGTAGGGCACCAGGAAGCCCAGGCCGAGGCCGACGGCGGCCAGTGCCCAGGTCAGCAGCGTGCGGCGCCAGTCGCGGCGCGGGCCGCCATCGTCGTGATCGTCTTCGTCGTAATCGATGCGTGCCATGTGGACCCGGCGGTCGTGGGTGGGAACGCCGGGCTGCGGCGCGGTGCGGAGTGCGAGAATGCACGGATTCGTGCCGAGTCTAGCCCAGCGCCTGCTGCGGCCCGCGGCCGCCAACCGTCCCCCTTCAGCCGGAGTTGTCGCTGGATGCCCTACACGATCGCCGACGCGCGCTTCCTGCTCGCCCGTGCCGCCGGCCTCGCCCATCGCGGCCTGTTGAGCCTGCGCACCCGCGGCCTGCGCTCCAGCTGGGAGCGGCTGCGGGCGCAGTTGCTGCCGCCGCCCCGGGCGCTGCGCGACAGCCTGTACCTGCCGGCGGCGACGCCGTTCGCGCCCTTCGCGCTGGCCACCAGCGAGCAGCCCGTGGCGAGCATCGTGATCCCGGTCTACGGCCAGTTCGCGCACACCCTGGCCTGCCTGCGCGCGCTCGCCGCGCACCCGCCCGCGGCCGCGTTCGAAGTGATCGTGGTTGATGACGGCTCCGGCGACGAAACCCCGGACCTGCTGCCGCGCATCGACGGCCTGCGCTATCACCGCCGCGCCGGCAACGGCGGCTTCATCGCGGCCTGCAACGACGGCGCCGCGCTCGCCCGCGGCGACGTGCTGGTGCTGCTCAACAACGACACCGTGCCGCAGCCGGGTTGGCTGGACGCGCTGCTGGCAACCTTCGACACCCACCCGGGCACCGGCCTCGTCGGCGCCCAGCTGCTGTACCCGGACGGCCGCCTGCAGGAGGCCGGCGGCGTGGTCTTCGCCGACGGCAGCGCCTGGAATTACGGCCGCTTCGGCGACCCGGTCGATCCGCGCCATGCCTACGTCCGCGACGTCGATTACGCCAGCGGCGCCGCGATCGCCATCCCGCGGCAGCTGTTCCTCGACCTTGGCGGCTTCGATACCCGCTACGCGCCGGCGTACTACGAAGACACCGATCTTGCCTTCGCGGTGCGTGCCGCCGGCCGCCGCGTGCTGTACCAGCCGGCCGCGCGCGTGGTGCACGACGAAGGTGCGAGCTCGGGCACCGACACCTCGGCCGGCGCCAAGGCCGGGCAGGTGCGGAACCAGGCCGTGTTCCTGGCCCACCGGCGGCAGGCACTGGCCGGTTTCGGCGCGCGCCAGGAGCCGACCCCGACAGTCCTCCACCGCGGCCAGCGCCAGGTCCTGGTGATCGACGCGCTGACGCCGCAGCCCGATCGCGATTCCGGCTCGCTGCGCCTGGTCAACCTGATGCGGCTGCTGCGCGCGGAAGGCGCGCATGTGGTGTTCCTGCCCGCCAACCGCCGCTACGACGGCGCCTATACCGATGCCCTGCGCGAGCTCGGCGTCGAGGCCTGGTGCGCGCCGCATGCCGCCCGCGCACCCGCCTGGCTGGCCGAACACGGGCCGCGCTTCGACGTGGTGGTGGTCTGCCGCCACTACGTCGCCAGCGAATTCCTGCCGCTGCTGCGCCGCCATGCCCCGGGCGCGCGCGTGGTGTTCGACAGCATCGACCTGCATTACCTGCGCGAAGCGCGCAGCGCCGAGGTCACCGGCGACGCGCGCCTGGCCCAGGCCGCCGGGCGCACCCGCCGCCAGGAGCTGGCGGTGATCGCCGCAGCGGACACCACGCTGGTGGTCAGCGCCGCCGAGCGCGAGGTGCTGGCGGTCGATGCGCCCGACGCGCGCGTGGAGGTGCTGTCCAACCTGCACAGCGTGGCCGGCCGCGGCCTGCCCTTCGACCAGCGCCGCGACCTGGTGTTCGTGGGCGGCTTCCGGCATCCGCCCAATGTCGATGCGGTGCGCTGGTTCGTGGGCGAGGCCCTGCCGCGGGTGCGCGAGCGGCTGCCCGACGTCCGCTTCCACTGCATCGGCGGCGACGTGCCGCCGGAGATCGCCGCACTGGCCGACGCGCCGGGGGTCACCGTGCACGGCCACGTGCCCGACATCACCCCGTACATGGACGGCTGCCGGCTGGCGCTGGCGCCGCTGCGCTATGGCGCGGGGGTCAAGGGCAAGGTCAACCTGAGCATGGCCCACGGCCAGCCGGTGGTGGCGACCACCTGCGCGATCGAGGGCATGCACCTGGCCGACGGCCGCGACGTGCTGGTGGCCGATGACGCCGATGCCTTCGCCGATGCCGTGGTCCGCGCGTACTGCGACCGGGACCTCTGGGAGCGACTCGCCGGCAACGGCCTGGACAACGTCGCGCGGCACTTCTCCGCGGACGCGGCGCGCGAGGTGGTGCGCCGCGTGTTCTTCGGCTGACGCGCCCGATCAGTCGAACCTGAGCGCGGCCGCGGCAGCGCGCACCCGCAGTTCGAAGTCGGCCAGGCCCGGCACCGCCGGGTCGGCCTTGCGCGCGGCGGCCAGCGCGCTGCGCGCAAGCGCGATCTCGCCGGCACCGAGGCGCTCGTCGCCGACGGCCAGCCAGCGCTCGGCAAGCTGCCGCTGCGCTTCGGCCACGTCTCCGGGGTCGTCGCCGAGCGCCGCGCGCGCATCCAGGCATTCACCGGCGCGGCGGAGCGCATTGCCGCGCAGCGCGCGCGCATGGCACTCACGCAGCCCGGGAAGCAGCTGTGCGGCCGCGGCAGCCGCCCCGGGCGCGGTGGGATCCAGCGTGGCTGCGTGGCCATCGATTGCCGCTGCCTGCAGGGCGCCATCCGCGGCCGCCAGGTCGGTGCGACGCGGTAGCCGCGCTTCGCCGGCGAGCACGCGCGCGATGCCCTCGCCGTCCAGCCCCGTCTCTTCCATCAGGCGCGCCTGGGTGTCGGCCAGGTCGACGTGGACCGGATCGTATTCGCGCACGGTCGCCACCAGGCGCACGGCCTCGTCGACGTCGCCGGCGCGCAGCGATTCGCGCGCCTGTGCGAGCAGTTCGGCCAGGGCGTCCTCGCGCCCGCGCAGCGCGCCGGCGTGCCCCGGCTGCAGCGCCAGCACGCGCGCGTACAGCGGCAGGGCACTGCCGCCGGCATCGTCCAGGCGGCCCTGCGCATGCACCTGCGCGGCATGCGCGAACAGGCCGTCGACGCCGGCATGCTCGGCCTCGCGCAGGCGCAGCGCCTCGGCCAATGCGTCGGCTTCGGCGCGCGGCACCGACAGCGCGCGCGCCAGGGCCAACTGCCGATGGGCGTCGTCGAAGCGGTCTTCGGCGAGCGCTGCCCGGGCCTGCGCGAGCGCCGCCATCGCCACCCGCGCCAGGCCCTGGCGCGCCGCGCCGCGGTCGGGATCCATCGCCAGTGCGGCTTCGAACAGTTCGCGCGCGCCACGGCCGTCGTCGGCGGTCAGCAGGCCCCTGGCCAGGGCCTGCTCGGCTTCGTCGTGGAGGGCCTGCGCGCGCGTCTGCGGCCACAGCAGGGCGCCGATCGGTGCCTGCAGCACCGCCAAGGCGACCACCGCGAGCATCGAACCGATCAGCCACCAGCGCCAGTGGCGCCACATGCCCAGGCGTTCCGGAAGCGCGGCCAGCCAGCGCGCGATGGTGCCGGCATCGGGCGGTTCTGGAAACGGGTCGGCCTGCCGGTGCGGGTTCACGCGCCGAAGCATAGACGGCCGGGCATGAACGCGTTGCGCTCAGGCGCGATGCGCGCGCTCCACGCCCGGCAGCGCCTCCAGCCGGCCGAGCAGGCGCGAGAGCTGGCCGAAGTCGGCCACCCGCAGCGCCAGCCGCAGCTGCACGCGGCCCTGCCCGCGCGCGGCGCCGCCGCCGTCGATGGACAGCACGTGCGCGTCTTCCTGCGCGATCAGGTTGGTAACGTCCTTGAGCAGGTGCTTGCGGTCCACGGCATCCAGGGTGACCGCGGCCTCGTGGCCGCCGCCGCTGCCGCCCCACTCCACCGGCAGCACGCGCTGCGGCTCCTTCGCCGCCAGCCTCGCGAACGCCGCGCAGTCCGCGCGGTGCACGCTCACGCCGCGTGCCCGGGTGAGATAGCCGGCCACCGCTTCGCCGGGCAGCGGCTGGCAGCAGCGCGCGACCTGGGCCAGCAGGTTGTCGACGCCGACCACGGTGAAATCCTGGCTGCCGCCGCGGCGCACGCGCCTGGGTGCGCGCAGCGCGATCACGCCATTGCCCTCGGCCCCGGCGTCTTCGTTGCGGCTGCGCTCATGCTCGGCCACCGCACGCGCGACCTGGTGCGGGCCGACATCGCCCAGCGCGATATGGACGTGAAGCTCGTCGACGCTGTCGACGTTGAAGCGCTTCAGCACCGGGCCCAGGTCGGCCTGTGCCAGGCCCACGCGCTTGAGTTCGCGCTCCAGCAGTTCGCGGCCGTCCTCCAGGTTGCGCGCACGGTCAAGCCGGTGGAACCAGGACCGCACCTTCTCCCGCGATCGCGCGCTGGCAAGGTAGCCGTTGGTGATCATCAGCCAGTCGCGGCGTGGCTCGGACACCTTGCCGGTGAGGATCTCGACGCGATCGCCGGAGTGCAGCACATGGTCGAGCGGCACGATGCGGCCGTCGACCTTGGCACCGCGGCAGCGGTGGCCGACCTCGGTGTGCACGCGGTAGGCGAAGTCCAGCGGCGTCGCACCGCGCGGCAGGTCGATGACCTCGCCCTTGGGGGTCAGCGCGTAGATCCTGTCTTCGACCAGTTCGGTGTCGAAAGCGCCTGCGAGCGCACCGTCGCCCGTCTCGGCCGGCGCATCGAGCAGGTTGCGCATCCACTCGATCTTGCGGTTGACCGCGGCCTCGCCCGCGGCCGAGCGCTGCGAGCCCCCGGACTCCTTGTAGCGCCAGTGCGCGGCCACGCCGCGTTCGGCCTGTTCGTGCATCTCGCGGGTGCGGATCTGTACTTCCAGGGTCTTGCCGCCGGGGCCGACCACGGCGGTGTGCAGCGAGCGGTAGTCGTTGTTCTTGGGGCGCGCGATGTAGTCGTCGAACTCGCCCGGCACCGGCGACCACAGCGCGTGCACCGCGCCCAGCGCGGCGTAGCAGGCCTGGACGTCGTCAACCAGCACGCGCACCGCGCGCAGGTCGTAGAGCTCGCCGATGGGCACGTCCTTCTTCTGCATCTTCTTCCAGATGCTGTAGATGTGCTTGGGCCGGCCGGCGATGTCGCCGCGGATGCCGCCATCGGCCAGGGCCTCGCCGAGGACGCGCGTGACATCGGCGATGTAGCGTTCGCGCCCGGCGCGGGTGTCGTCGAGCAGCTTGGCGATGCGGCGGTAGGTATCGGGCTCCAGGTGGCGGAAGGCGAGATCCTCCAGCTCCCACTTCAGCTGCCAGATGCCCAGGCGGTTGGCGAGCGGGGCATGGATGTCGCGCGTCAGCCGCGCCAGCGCCAGGCGCGCCTCGTCGGGCAGCGCGGAGGCGGCGCGCATCCGCGCCAGCTGCCTTGCCAGGAGGATCGGCACCACGCGCAGGTCGCGGACGATCGCCAGCAGCAGCCGGCGCAGGCCCTCGTGGCTGCGGCCGGCGCCCTGCTCGGCGTGCAGGGTCCAGACCTGGCCGGCCGCGGCCTGGCCGTCCAGCAGCGCGGGGATCGCCGAACGCCCTCCGACCGACGCCGCCTCGTGGCGCGCGGCCCAGTCGGGCACCACGTGCAGGATGGCCGCGGCCATCACCTCGTCGTCGGCGTCGAGCAGGGCCAGCGCCTGCAGCGTGTCCTCGAGCACGCCCGGCGGGTCGATGCACGGCGCGGGGCCATCGGCCGCCGCCGCGCGCAGCCGCGCCGAGACCGCGTCGGGCAGCATCACCAGTGCCGGCAGCGCCAGCAGGGCATCGATGTCCACGAGATCGGCCACGGCAAACCGGAGTCCACGGAAAGGCGAGGGTCTACACTAGCCCGACCTCGCCCTTGGGAACAGACGCCATGCCGGTACGCAGCTTCGTCCTCGCCGCCCTGCTCTTCGTCGCCGCTCCGGCACTGGCCCAGCAGGGCATCGAAACGCAGATGACGCCCGAAGAGTTCGCGGCCGCCGGCCTCGACAAGCTCAGCGCCGAGGAGCTCACGCGCCTCAACGCATGGCTGGACCGCACCATCGACGGTGAGACGGAGAAGGCGGCGGCCACGGCCAAGAAGCGGGTCGAGGATGAGCATCGCGGATTCCTCAGCTTCGGGTCCGCCGAACCGGTGGTCGGCCAGATCAGCGGCGAGTTCCGCGGCTTCGGCCGCGGCCGCGAGTACACGCTCGACAATGGCCAGGTCTGGCGCCAGGTCGACACCGCCACGCTGCCCGGCGCCCGTCGCGACAGCCCGAAGGTGCGGATCACGCCGAGCTTGGTCGGCAACGCCTGGTACCTGGCGGTCGACGGCTACAACACCCGCACCAAGGTCGAGCGGGTCAAGTAAGCGCCGCCACGCGCGCGGCCAGCTTCTTCGGCGAAACCCCGCCCTTGGCGCCCAGCTCCTGCGCGAAGAGCTGGACGCGAAGCTCTTCCAGGTCCCAGCGCAGCGCCTGCCAGCCGGCCTCGTCCGCCTGCCCGGTCGCACGCGCGCGGTCCAGCGCATCGGCGAAGGGCTTGAGCTCGAGCATGCGCTGCTGGTCGCGCACGGGGTCGTTCAGCGCGCGGCCGGCGCGCGTTGCCAGCGCCTTGAGATAGCGCGGGTACTCGGCCAGCGCTGCCGCCGGCACGTCGCGCAGGAAGCCAGGCGGCACCAGCGCCGCCAGCTGCGCCTGCATGTCGTCGAGATTGGCGCGCGCCCAGCCCATGAGCTTGCCGTCCAGCGCGGCGCGCACATCGGCCACCAGCGCGAGGATCTTCTCGGCCTGCTGCAGGCGGCGCGTGGCCTCCGGGAACAGGGCCCTGCCGAGTTCGGCGCTGCGGGCTTCGAACGCCGCAGGATCGCGGATGTCGCCGAGGCCGTCCGCGGTCAGCGCGGCAAATGCGCCGTCGACCAGGTCCGTACGCAGCGTGTCCGCCGGGCGGCCGTCGCCTGACGCGCGCGGCGCGACGGATTCGATCGCGGCGTACAGCAGGCCGGTCTTGGGCTGGGCCGGCAGCTGCTTGCGCGCCTGCCTGATGCGGTCGGCCATGGCGATCGCAAGCAGCCGGCGCACGCCCTCGGGATGCCGGCGTTCGGCCTCGGCTCGGTCGGCGTGGACTTCAAGCGAGGCGCTGTCGCCGGCATCGTGCAGCGCCGGATAGGCAGGCACGCCGCCGACGCCGGGGACCGAGACCGGAATCGCGGTGTCCGGGAACGTGCTCAGGGTCTCGCGCGCCAGCCCTTCCGAGGCATGCGCGGCGAATGCGTCAGCCGCATGCGCGCCGAAGCGCGCGCGCAGCTCGTCCGGGTCGCGGGACTCCGCCAGCACGCGATGGCCGTCGGCATCGAGCAGCCGCAGGTTGGCGCGCAGGTAAGGCTCCAGCGCCTCGTGGTCGAAATCGGTGGCGGCGATCTCGGTACCCGTCAGCCGCCTGAGGAAGCGCGCCAGGGCGCCGGTGATGCTGTCGGTGGCGGCATCGGCCGTTCCGTGCGCCTCGGCAAATGCACGCGCGAAGTCGGGCGCCGGCACGAAGTTGCGGCGCAGCGCCTTGGGCAGGCCGCGCAGCAGGGCCGTGGCCTTTTCCTGCACGAAGCCGGGGGCCAGCCAGCCCAGCCGCGGCGCATCCAGCGCGTTGAGCAGGTGCAGCGGCACGACCACGGTCATGCCGTCGTCGACCGCCCCGGGTTCGAAGCGGTAGTGCACGGCCAGGCGCGCGTCGCCGATCGCGAAGTACGCCGGGAAGCGGTCGGCGTCGCTGCCGTCGGCGACCAGCAGGTCGTCGCGGGTCCACTGCAGGGCGCGGCGCTGCTCTTTCGGCAGCTTCGCGAACCAGGCGTCGAGCGCCTGCGCGCTGATGACTTCGCCCGGGATCCGGTCGCGGTACCAGCGCAGCATCCACTCATCGTCCACGACCAGGCCGGTGCGGCGCTGCTTGGCCTCTTCCTCCTCGGCCTGTGCAAGCGTGCGGCGGTTGCGGGCGAGGAAATCGGCGCGCAGGTTGATCTCGCCGGCGACCAGGCCATCGCGCAGGAACAGCTCGCGCGACTCCTCCGGATACTGACCGCCGTAGTGGAACGCGCGTGCAGCCGCCAGCACCAGCCCGAACAGGCCGACCTGTTCGCTGCCGATCACGCGCCCCTGCTTGCGCGACCAGCGCGGATCGAAGTGGCGGCGCGAGAGCAGGTGCGTGAGCTCGGCCTCGACCCATTCGGGCTCGATGGCGGCATTGGTCAGCGCCCACACCTTCTCGGTGTCGAGCAGGGTGGCGGTGAGCAACCACGGCGGCGGGCGCGAGGCCAGGGTCGAGCCCGGGAAGAGCTGGAAACGACGCCCGCGCGGGCCTTCGTAGGCGACCTGCCGCCGCTTGTCGGTTGCCGGGGGTGCATGCCCGACCTGGGTCGGCAGCCCTGCCAGCAGCGCGCGGTGCAGGCGGACGTACAGGTCGCGCGCGGCGGCCTCTTCGGAAAGCGCGGGATCGGCCTCCTGTGTCCTGCGTTGCGCCGGTGCCTCCGCAGGCGCCGGCGGTGAACCGGGCGCTGCGCCCGGGTGCTTGCCGCGGCGACGCCGGCGACGGCCGGGCTGGCCGGGCTGGCCGGCGACGGCATCGCTCCCGCCCGCAGGCGCTCCATCGGCCGTGGCGGCGAACAGCGCATCGCCCGCGCGCTCCTCTTCCTGCCAGCCCAGGTCCGCGCACTGCAGCTTCAGCTGCCGATGCAGCTCGCGCCACTCGCGCATGCGCAGGAAGCCGAGGAAGTTGCGCTCGCACCACTTGCGCAGCTGCGATTGGGTCAGGTCCTCGTGCGCCACGCGATACGCCTCCCACAGGCGCAGGATGGCGACGAACTCCGACTTCGGGTCCTGGAAGGCGGCGTGCGCGGCGTCGGCCGCGGCGCGCTGGTCGGAGGGACGTTCGCGCGGGTCCTGGATGCCGAGGAAGGCAGCGATCACCAGCATCTCGCGCAGGCAGCGGTGCTCATTGGCGGCCACCAGCATGCGCCCCAGCTTCACGTCCACCGGCAGCCTGGCCATCACCTTGCCCTGGGCGGTCAGGCCGCGCGCAGCATCCACCGCGCCGAGTTCGGACAGCTGCTGCCAGCCATCGGCGATCGCGCGCGCGTCGGGCGGCTCGAGGAACGGGAAGTCTTCGATGATCCGGGCGTCCCCGTCCCGGGGTCGCGTGGATGCGCGTCCCGGCGAAGCCGGGGCACGGCCTTCGATCGCACCCAGGCCCAGCGACAGCATGCGCAGGATCACGCCGGCCAGCGCGGCGCGATGGATCTCGGGATCGGTGAATGGCTGCCGCGCGGCAAAATCGGCCTCGTCATACAGCCGGTAACAGGTACCGGGCGCGATGCGGCCACAGCGGCCGGCGCGCTGGTTGGCGCTGGCCTGGCTGATGGGTTCGATGTGCAGGCGGTCCAGCTTCTGCCGAGGGCTGTAGCGTTTGACGCGGGCCAGGCCCGGATCGACCACGTAGTGGATGCGCGGCACCGTCAGCGAGGTCTCGGCGACGTTGGTCGCGAGCACGATGCGCCGCTGCGGGCCGGGATTGAACACCCGGTCCTGGTCGCGCACCGACAGGCGCGCGTACAGCGGCAGCACTTCGGTGTGGCGGTACTTGCGGCCCTCGAGCGCGCGGTGCGCATCGCGGATCTCGCGCTCGCCGGGCAGGAACACCAGCACGTCACCGCCGATGCCCTGCCCGCCGCGGAAGATCTCGTCGCAGGCGGCGACGATGCCGTCGGTGACCGACATGTCACGCGACCCGGTGTCAGCGTCGCGCTCGCCGCCGCGCGGCTTCGTGGTTCCGGTGGCCACCGGTGGCAGCAACCCCGCTTCCAGCGGCAGGTAGCGCATGTCCACCGGATAGCCGCGGCCTTCCACGTCGACCACGGGTGCATTGCCGAAGTGCGCGGCGAATCGCGCCGTGTCGATGGTCGCCGAGGTCACCACCAGCTTCAGGTCGGGCCGCTTGGCCAGCAGCTGCTTCAGGTAGCCGAGCAGGAAGTCGATGTTGAGGCTGCGCTCGTGCGCCTCGTCGATGATCAGGGTGTCGTAGCGCGACAGCCAGCGGTCGGACTGGATCTCGGCCAGCAGGATGCCGTCGGTCATGAACTTGATCGCGGTCTGCTCGCCGACGTTCTCGGTGAAGCGGACCTGGTAGCCAACCGCGCCGCCCAGCGGCACCTGCAGCTCTTCGGCCACCCGGCGCGCGACCGCGCGCGCCGCGATGCGCCGCGGCTGGGTGCAGCCGATCATTCCCGCGGCGCCGCGGCCAGCCGCCAGGCACAGCTTGGGCAGCTGCGTGGTCTTGCCGGAGCCGGTCTCACCGGCCACCACCAGCACTTGGTGCTTGCGCAGCAGCTCGACGATGCGATCGGCTTCACCGGCGATCGGCAGCGACGGCTCGACCTCGGCACGCGGCAGGTTCGCGGCCCGCGCCTCGCGCTGCGCCAGTGAGCGTGCAAGCGCATCCTGGAACGCCTTTCGACGGGCTTCGTCACCGCGCGCCTGCTCCCATCGCCGCCACAAACCCAGCAGGCGGCCGCGGTCGCGCGTCAGTGCGCCATCCACGGCCTTTCGCCCCGCGCGCGTTGACGCCGGGCTTGCATCCTGGGGGCTAGACTCCATTTCATTCATGCACGATTCGCAGTTCCGGGCCGCTTCATTCCCTCTCCCTATCGCGCACATTGTCGCGCGCTACCAACAAAGGACACAGTGATGGCCAAGACCAAGGAAAAAACCAAAACCGCCAAGCGCAGCGCCACGCGCAAGGCATCGCCTGCTGCGTCGCCGGCCGCGGGCTCGGTGGCACCAGGCGTTGATATCGGGATCGCGGACAAGGATCGCAAGACGATCTCGCAGGATCTTGCCCAGTTCCTGTCCGACAGCTTCACGCTGTACCTGAAGACCCACAACTTCCACTGGAACGTGACCGGCCCGATGTTCAACTCGCTGCACGCGATGTTCATGGACCAGTACACCGAGCAGTGGAACGCGCTGGACGAGACCGCCGAGCGCATCCGCGCCCTGGGCTTCAACGCCCCGGGGTCATATGCCGAATTCATCAAGCTCTCGACCATTGCCGAAGAGCCCGGCCTGACCAAGGCGCCCGACTGGCGGGAAATGGTGCGCCAGCTGGTCGACGGCAACGAATCGGTCTGCCGCACCGCGCGCCGTGCCCTGGCCCACGCCGACGATGCCGGCGACGACCCCACCGTCGACCTGCTCACTCAGCGCCTGCAGGTGCACGAAAAGAACGCCTGGATGCTGCGTTCGCTGCTCCAGTAGCGCGTACGCCGGCGGGTTTTCCCGTCAGGCCCGCCCCGCAACGCCCGACCCCGCGTCGGGCGTTCGCGTTGCCGGCCCTGAGACGCCGGCCCGGTATCCTTGGCGCATGAGCGACCCTGCACACCGGATCCTGCGCGAAACCTTCGGCCACGAGGCCTTCCGTGGCGAGCAGGCCGCCATCATCGAGCACGTGGCCGGCGGCGGCGACGCGCTGGTGCTGATGCCCACCGGCGGCGGCAAGTCGCTGTGCTACCAGGTGCCGGCGCTGCTGCGCGAGGGCACCGCGATCGTGGTCTCGCCGCTGATCGCGCTGATGCAGGACCAGGTGGAGGCGCTGCGCCAGCTCGGCGTCAACGCCGCCTTCCTCAACTCCACGCTTGACGCCGCCGAAGCCGCCGCCATCGAGCGGCAGCTGCGCGAAGGCACGCTTGACCTGCTGTACGTCGCTCCGGAGCGGCTGCTCACGCCGCGCTTCATGTCCCTGCTCGACGCCAGCCGGATCGGCCTGTTCGCCATCGACGAGGCGCACTGCGTCTCGCAGTGGGGCCACGACTTCCGCCGCGAGTACCGCGAGCTGACCGTGCTTCACGAACGCTGGCCGCAGGTGCCGCGCATCGCCCTCACCGCCACCGCCGATCCGCCGACCCAGCGCGAGATCGCCGAACGCCTGCAGCTCGAAGGCGCGCGCCGCTTCACCAGCTCCTTCGACCGCCCCAACATCCGCTACACCGTCGTCAACAAGGACAACGCCAACCGGCAGCTGCAGGACTTCATTGGCGGCCACCGCGGCGAGGCCGGCATCGTCTACTGCCTGTCGCGCAACAAGGTCGAGAAGACCGCGGCCATGCTGGTCGAGGACGGCGTCGACGCCCTGCCCTACCACGCCGGCCTGGACGCCTCGGTGCGCGCCGCCAACCAGCGCCGCTTCCTGCTCGAGGACGGCGTGGTGGTGGTGGCGACCATCGCCTTCGGCATGGGCATCGACAAGCCCGACGTGCGCTTCGTCGCGCACATGGACCTGCCGAAGTCGATCGAGGGCTACTACCAGGAAACCGGCCGCGCCGGCCGCGACGGCGACCCGGCGGAGGCCTGGATGTGCCACGGCCTGGGCGACGTGGTGCTGCTGCGGCAGATGATCGACCAGTCCGAGTCCGGAGAGGACCGCAAGCGCCTGGAGCACCGCAAGCTCGACGCCCTCGTCGGCTACTGCGAATCCACCCGCTGCCGCCGCCAGGTGCTGCTGGCCTGCTTCGGCGAGGACTACGCGGCGAAGGGGCCCGGCGAGCCCTGCGGCAACTGTGACAACTGCCTGTCGCCGCCGGAAACCTGGGACGCGACGGTGGCGGCGCAGAAGGCGCTGTCCTGCGTCTACCGCACCGGGCAGCGCTTCGGCGCCGCGCATCTGATCGACGTGCTCAGAGGCTCGGAGTCCGAGCGCGTGCGGCAGTTCGGCCACGACGCGCTGAGCACCTACGGCATCGGCACCGACCTCGACGCCCGCGCCTGGCGCGGGGTCTTCCGCCAGCTGGTGGCCGCGGGCCTGCTCGAGGTCGACACCGAGGGCTACGGCGGCCTGCGCCTGACCGCGGACAGCCGCGAGGTGCTGCAGGGCCGCCGCGAGGTGCTGCTGCGCAAGGAGGCGCCGCGCCCGGCGCGCGGCCGCGGCCGCGACGGCGAGGCCCGCGCGGCCCGGCCGGTGGTGGAGGTGGCGCGCGCCGACCAGCCGCTGTTCGAGTCCCTGCGCGCCATGCGCACACGCCTGGCCCAGGAGCAGGCCGTGCCGCCCTACGTGATCTTCCACGACGCGACGCTGCGCGAGATCGCCCGCCTGCGCCCGCGTACGCCGGGCGACCTGGCGCTCATCGGCGGCATCGGCGCCGGCAAGATCGAACGCTACGGCGACGAAGTGCTGGACGTGGTGTCCGAGGCCGAGGTGGCCTGAAGGCCGCTGCCTCCGCACCGCAACGCGGCAACCCGGCAAGCTGAAAAACGAAACCCGCCTGCATTCGCATGCGGGCGGGCTCGGATATCGCGGTCGGGACCGCCGCCGGGGACGGCGGTGGAAGGCCTCAGTAACTGCCGACGAAGTTGATGTACCAGCCCTTGTGGTCGTAGTCGAAGTCGGTCAGGTCATCGCTGAAGTCGGTGAAGTTGTAGCCGGCACCGATGCGGAAGTTCCTGCCGATGTCGCGGTCCACGCCCGCCATCCAGCCCTTGCGGGTGCCGCCGTCGTCCACGTCGAGCCAGCGGTACTCGACCAGGCCGTGCCACTTGTACGTCAGCTCGTAGCGCAGCTGGCCGGCCGCAAAGGTGGTCGCCGAATCGAACCAGTCACCCGTGCCACGCCCGTAGCGCACTTCGCCTTCGCGACGCGCCAGCTTGGCCGCCGCTTCCCAGCGGTGCCCGAGGCGGTACACGCCCTCCAGCGACAGGACCTGGGTCCTCTGGTCGTAGTCCGCCCCGCCCGACTGGCCCAGCGTGGCCAGGTCGTACAGGTAGGAATAGCGACCGAACAGTCCCCAGCGGCTCTCGTTCCACGGCCGGTAGGCGAAGCCGAAGCTGCCCTCGATGAACTTCGCGCCGGCGGCCGGGTTGATGGCGTCGTCGGTATCGGCGTAGTTGAAGCGCGCCGCGATCCGCCAGCTCTCGTTGATCCGGTGCGCCAGGCGGTTGGTGCTCACCCACTGCGTGCGCTGCTCCACGCCGGTGTCCTCGCGCCATTCCAGCTTGCTCTGCCAGTCGGTGCGCTGCGAGGTGTGGCCGCCGAAGACGCTGACCGCGCGCCGGTCGATGTTGCCGCCCTCGCTGTTGGTCAGCTCGCCGTCGGTCAGGGTGAAGCCGAGGTTCCAGCCCTTGACCGGATAGAAATCCATGCCGAAGGTGTGGGCCAGGCCGGATTCGCCGCGCGACTTGAGGAACTGGCTCTCGTTGAACATGTTGGCCTGGCTGGAGATCCTCCAGCGCTGCCCCAGCGTCCAGCCGTTGCGCGCGGCAGGATTGAACAGCGGGTCGTAGTCGCTGCGGTCGGTGGAATAGGTGTAGCTGCCGTAGAAGCTCTGCAGCGGCGACACCTTGTACTCCGCCTCGACGCTGGCGCCTTCGCCACGGTCGCCGGTGGTGGCCTCGGCGCCGACCGTGGACAGGTTGGCGAAGTTGTAGCGGCCACCCAGGGTCAGCGCATCGTTGTCCTCGTACTGGCCGCCGTCGTCGTCGAGGGTCACCTGGCCGATGCCGTACAGGTCCAGCGCGGTGCCGAAGCGGTGGGTGTACTTCACTGCGCCCAGCATCCCCGCCGCCGTCGCCTGCGCCTGCCGGCGCTCCTCGATGCGGCGCACCTCGGCCGTCAGGGCGTTGTACTCGCCCGGGCGCCATTCCAGGCTGGCCTGCGCCTGGCGCAGCACGTCGCCACCGCGTTCGGCATTGCTGTAGCGGGCGAACACGCTCAGGTCCGGCGAGAACTGGCCCAGCACCTCGGCGCCGTGTTCCTCGATGTCCATGCCGGTATCGAAGCGCGAGATGGGTTCTACCCCGAAATCACGGACGGTTGTGAAAGGGTTGAGAACTTCTGATCCTGCCTGGCGAATCTTCGCCGCATCCTCGGGTTGTGGAATCGCTCGATGTATTCGAACACATCGGCTCTTGCGGCATCGAGTGTCGCGTACCCCATTCGATAGACCCGCTCGCGCTTGAGCAAGCCGAAGAACCCTTCGCATGCCGCGTTGTCGCCGCAATGGCCGACCGCGCTCATCGAGCACAACAGCCCGTTGGCTGCCAAGTAACGTTGGTAGTCGCCGCTTCGGAACTGACTGCCGCGGTCCGAGTGCAGGATCACCTGGTCACTGCCTTGGCGCTGCCAAACCGCCATCTGCACGGCCCGAATCACCATCTGCCGATCCTGCCGGTCGTGCATCGACCAGCCAAGAACCAGCTGGCTGAACAAGTCCAGCACGATGCACAAATACAGCTTGCCCTTGCCGGTCTTGATCTCGGTGATATCGGTGACCCACTTGGTCTCCGGCTCCAGCGCGGCAAAGTCCCGTTCCAGCCAGTTACGCACACCCGGTGGCGTCAGCGCAGGCCGACCGCGCTGGCCACGCCGCTTCGGTCGCGGCCAGCCCTGCAGGCCATCCGCCGACATCAGCCGGGCGACCCGGTTCAGGCTCGCCGTCTCGCCTTCGTCGGTCAGGTCCTCTTGCATCCGGCCTGCGCCCAGCGTGCCCCGGCTGTCTTCGTGCAGCTCACGGATGCGGCCGAGCAAGCGCTCGTTATCGACTTGGCGGGTGCTTGGCAGGCGCTTGCTCCAGTCGTAATAGCCGCTGGCGGACACGCGTAGACAGCGGCACATCAGCCGAACCGGGAACTCTTCGCGGCAACGTTCGATCACCTGATACCTCAGGACGATCCCTTGGCAAAGAACGTCGCCGCTTCTCTTGAAAAATCCCGCTCCTTCTTCACCCGGGCCAGCTCGCGCTTGAGGCGGACCAGTTCCTCATCCCGGGGTGTGCCGGTGCCGCCGAAGGCCACCTTGCCCTGGCTCTGGGCCTCTCGCTTCCAGCGGGTCAGCAGCGTGTCCCGGATCCCCAGCTCCCGTGCCACCTGGGCGCAACTGACGCCCGGCTGCCTCGCCTGCTCAACCGCACCGCGCTTGACCTCCGCACTGAACTTCCTTCGCTTCGACATGAACACTCCTGTCGGCCCCTATCGGCCTTCTTGTAAGTGTCCGTGAAAACGGGGGTGAACCCCTGGGGGTTCAAGTGCACCATGCTGGACCATGACGGACAAGAAACCCCGCTGTCGGCGGGGTTCTATGCCGTCTTCTGGACTTCACTGGACCAGGCTGGACGTGAAGCTGGTGGCCGTGATTCAATCGAACACGGGCTGCAAATAACTGATTTAACAGCACTTTAAGGAAACGCTACCGAATTCAGACTCACTAACCGACTCACTTTCGGAGCTTGGCCTAAAGCCGCTCCTCTCGTAGCGGAATTGTAGCCGTTCAATCCCAACTGATCTCAGGGCGGAAAGTCGGCAGCAGCATTAATCTCTCCAACCGCGTAGCGCACGGGCTGGTCGTGTACTGCCATCGAACTCGACGTGCTGATCTGACGCACCTCGCGCGCCCGCGACCAACACCAGGCGTACTGCAGCGCCGCCAAGTCCGGCCAGCCCGCCTACCGTGGGTTGCTAACCGTCCCGCGCCTGCTCCAGTAAGACTCGGCTAGTCGTGTCCCTGTGGGCGGTGTCCGGGTCCCCAGAAGCGAGCAAGCGAGATTTGCCCCTCGTCCGATAAGGGCACGCACCCGACGCGCCCGCCCCCCCAGCGCGGCTTTCCCGCCGATGTTACGATTGCGCAGTACTTACGTCTCACTCGAGAACATGCCTGCAATCCTGCCGCCCTAGTAGTTGACTGGCTAGCACGCGCCCGCGCAACGCGGCGCGGTTCCATCGTTGCTTAGTCACAGGCAGGAAATCCCAATGAATTTTTCTACGCTGCGCCAGCAATGGCTCGGCAACGTGCGCGGCGACCTTCTCGCCGGCCTCGTCGTGGCGTTGGCCCTCATCCCGGAAGCCATCGCCTTTTCCATCATCGCGGGCGTCGACCCGAAAGTCGGCCTGTATGCCTCGTTCTGCATCGCGGTCGTGATTTCCTTCACCGGTGGTCGGCCCGGCATGATCTCGGCCGCCACCGGCGCCATGGCTCTGTTGATGATTGGCCTGGTCAGAGAGCACGGACTCGAATACCTCCTGGCAGCGACGCTGCTGACCGGATTGCTGCAGATCGTCGCGGGCATGTTCAAGCTCGGGTTCCTGATGCGTTTCATCTCGCGGTCGGTGATCACCGGCTTTGTGAACGCGCTCGCGATCCTGATCTTCATGGCGCAACTGCCGGAACTGACCAATGTGCCGTGGGCGGTGTACGTGGTGACGGCGGCAGGGCTCGGGATCATTTACCTCCTTCCACGCGTGACCACGGCGATTCCGTCCCCACTGGTCGCGATCGTCGTGCTGACCATCGCCGCCGTCACGATGGGGCTGGATGTGCGCACGGTCGGGGACATGGGTGAGCTGCCGGACAGCCTCCCGGTGTTTTTGTTCCCCGACGTTCCGCTGACGTTCGAGACCCTGCGCATCATCTTCCCGGTCGCCGCGACGCTGACCGTGGTCGGCCTGCTCGAATCGTTGTTGACGGCGCAGATCGTCGACAAGCTCACCGATACGCCCAGCGACAAGAACCGGGAATGCGTCGGCCAGGGCGTCGCGAACATTGCGTCCGGCATGATCGGCGGCATGGCGGGCTGCGCGATGATCGGCCAGTCGGTCATCAACGTGAAATCCGGCGGGCGTGGCCGCCTTTCCTCCTTCGCGGCCGGCGTCTTCCTGCTGCTGATGGTGGTGTTCGCCGGACCCTGGGTGAAGCTGATCCCCATGGGCGCGCTGGTCGCGGTCATGATCATGGTGTCGATCGGCACCTTCAGCTGGTCCTCGCTGCGGGACCTCCGCACCCATCCGCGCACGTCGAGCATCGTCATGATCGCCACGGTGCTGGTGACCGTGTTCACCCATGACCTGGCCAAGGGCGTCCTCACCGGCGTGTTGCTGTCGGCACTGTTCTTCGCGCGCAAGGTCAGCCAGGTGCTGCACGTGGATTCGCAGCCGGCCAACGGCGGCCGCGAGCGCCGCTACCGGGTCACCGGCCAGGTCTTCTTCGCGTCGGCCGACAGCTTCATCTCGCGCTTCGATTTCAAGGACGCGGTGGAGAAAGTGGTGATCGATGTCACCGACGCCCACTTCTGGGACCTGAGCGCTGTCGGCGCGCTGGACGAAGTGGTGCTGAAGCTCCGCCGGGAGGGCACCGAAGTCGAGATCGTCGGGATGAACGAGGCCAGCGCCACCCTGGTCCACACCCTGGCGGTGCACGACAAGCCCGACGCCGAGCGCCTGATGGGCGGCCACTGAGGAATTGCCATGAACACGACCACGTCACTGTTGAACATCGGCGGCCGCGTGCTGGCCGCCGTTGATGAATCGGTCTACAGCACCAGCGTCGCCAGGTATGCCGCCTGGTCGGCGTTGCGCCTGGACGCAGCGCTCGAGTTCCTGCACGTGCTGGACCGCCAGCCGACGCAGCCCGGCAGGCCGGACCTGAGCGGGAACCTGGCGCTGGATACGCGCGAACAGCTGCTTGCGCAACTGGTGCAACTGGACGAGCAGCGCGGAAAGCTGGCGCAGGAGTCCGGCCGGCTGCTACTGCGGCAGGTGCGGACGATCGCGCAGGAGAGCCATGGGATCCCTGCGGAATCACGCATGCGCCATGGCTCGCTCTCCGAAGCACTGGTGGAACTCGAACCCGACGTCCGCATGTTCGTGATCGGCAAGCGGGGCGAACACGCGGACTTCGACTCGGGCCACCTCGGCAGCCAGCTGGAGCGCGTGGTGCGCTCGGTGCACCGCCCGCTGCTGGTCGCGTCGCGCGAGTTCAAGGAGCCCCGTCGCGTCCTGGTGGCCTTCGACGGTAGCGCCACCACGCGCAAGGGCGTCGAGATGGTCGCCGCGAGCCCGCTGTTCCGCGGCCTCGACGTCGTCGTGCTGATGGCGGGCGATGCGAACAGCGAGCAAAACGCCGCCTTGCGCTGGGCCGAAGAAACCTTGCGCGGTCACGGCCACCAGGTCGCGTGCCGACACCGGAGTGGCGCGGTCAACGAAACCATCAGCGCGGCCGTCGAGCAGGAACACGTCGACGTGCTGGTCATGGGCGCCTACGGGCACTCGAGGATCCGCAACATGATCGTGGGCAGCACCACCACCCACGTCCTGCGCACCAGCCACGTGCCGGTGCTGCTGCTACGGTAATGCTGTCGGCGTGCTTTCGGGGTCGGGCTCGAATGCGGCCCGGATCCCGGCCACGGTGTCCCTGGCGTAACGGGTGACCCCGGCCAGCGTGGCCGAGGCCGGACCTGTCCAGTCGCCATAGCCGACCAGCCACAGCTGCGGGCATTTCACCGAGCGCGTGCCATCGACGAGAACGCGGCCGTCGGCTTCAAGCACGTCCAGAGGCTGCAGGTGGCCAAGTGCAGGCCTGAATCCGGTGCACCAGATCACGGCATCCACCCGCTCCACCCGGCCGTTGGCCCACACGACGCCGCTCGTGGTGAATCGCTCGAACGGCGCAACGGCGTGGAGCACGCCCCGCTCGCGGGCGTCCCGCACCGGCGGCACCATGACGATGTCAGCGAGCCCTCCGACGGGCACGTCCGGGACCCGGCCCTCCTGCTGTGCCCTCCAGCGTTCCGTGGCACGCGCGAACAGCACGCGGCCGTCGACGTCGTCGGGCAGGAAGGACGGTGGTTGCTGCGTGACCCAGCGCGCGTCGGCCACCCGCGATACTTCCGCCAGGATCTGCGCACCCGAGTTGCCACCTCCCACGACCAGCACCTTCTTTCCCGCAAAGCGGGCCGGCTCGACGTAGTGCGAGGAGTGGAGCTGCTCGCCGGCGAACGAGTCAGCCCCGGGGTACTCCGGAACAAATGGATTGCGCCAGGTGCCCGTCGCACTGACGATCGCCCGGGCCGACCAGCGCCTGCCCGCGCCGGACGCGACGAGACGTCCGTCCGCGCGGTGCACGGACTGCACCAGCGCGGGCCGCTCGACCGGGATCGCGTAGCGCGCCTCGTAGTCGGACAGGTAGGCGAGCACGTCGTCGCGAGCCGGATAGCCCTCCTGTTGCGACACCATTTGCCGGCCCGCGATCGAGCTCGATGCCGCCGGAGAGAACAGGGTCAACGAACGCCATGCGTGGCGCCACGCCCCACCGGGCCCATCCTCGGCATCGACGACCAGGAAGGACAGCCCGGTGCGCCGCAGGAAGTACGCGGTGGCAAGTGCGGCCTGCCCGCCTCCGATCACCAGCACATCCACGTCTTGCGCGCGCGTGGTGCTCATGCGGCCGACTCGCCGGAAGTCCGGTGCCCGGGCAGCCAAGCCGAGATGATCGCGGCAAGCGCGACGAGCACGGCGGAGATCCCCAGGCAGGCCTCGAGCCCCGCGGCCTGGTACACCCAGCCGGACAGCACCGTGCCGAGCAGCCGACCCATGGCGTTGGCCATGTAGTAGAAGCCCACGTCCAGCGAAACGCCGTCGGCGTCGGCATAGCTGATGATCAGATAGCTGTGCAGCGACGAGTTGACCGCGAACAGGACCCCGAACACGGCCAGCCCCGCCAACAGGACACCCTGCGGGGACACACCCTGGAGCATAAGCATCGCCATCGCCGCGGGCACCACGGCCAGCACTGCCGCCCAGGCAGTTGCGGCACGGCCGCCCGGGACATGGCCACGGCGACGCCCGGTGAAGTACGGCGCCAGCGCCTGCACGATTCCGTAGCCGATCACCCATGCCGCCATGAAACCCCCGACCTGCCAGAAATCCCAGCCCAGCACTTCGGCCAGGAACACCGGCAACGCGACAACGAACCACACGTCGCGCGCCCCGAACAGGAACATGCGTGCGGCCGACAGCAGGTTGATGGCCCGACTCTTGGAGAAGATGTCGCGGAACTTTGGCTTGCCGCTAGCCTTGCCGAGATCGCGTTTCAGCGTCGCCAGGCTCAGGAGCCAGACCAGGGCCAGGCCCACCACCATGAGCAAGATCGCCGGCCTGAAGCCGATGGCTGTCAGCAGCGCACCACCCAAGAAGAAGCCGACGCCCTTGAGCGCGTTCTTGGAACCGGTCAGCGCGGCGACCCACCTGAACAGTGCTCCCTGTTGATCAGCGGGAACCAGCAGCTTGATGCTGCTCTTCGCGCTCATCTTGTTGAGATCCTTGGCAACGCCCGATAACGCCTGCGCAGCCATCACCCACGGCACCACCAGCCAAGTGCTCGGGACTAGCAGCATCGCCAGCGCGATCACCTGCAGGCCCAACCCGATATTCATCGTGCGATTGAGCCCGATTCGCGCACCCAGCCAACCACCGACGAGGTTGGTGACGACGCCAAAGACCTCGTAGAACAGGAACAGCATCGCGATCTGCAGCGGGCTGTAGCCGAGCTGGTGGAACTGCAGCACCACCAGCATGCGCAGCGCGCCATCGGTGAGGGTGAACGCCCAGTAGTTGCCGGTGATCAGCAGGTACTGGCGCACCTCCGGGGTGAGCCGGGCCGTCATGGGCTAGCGGTCCGCGCCGCCGACCAGCCGCACGAGCTCTACGGTGCGGTTCACGTAACCCCACTCGTTGTCGTACCAGGCATAGATCTTGACCTGGGTCCCGTTGATCACCAGCGTCGACAGCGCATCCACGATGCCCGAGCGCGGATCGGTCTGGTAGTCGATCGAGACCAGCGGGCGGGTCTCAAAGCCGAGGATCCCGGACAGCTCGCCCTCCGCGGCCGCGCGCAGCATGCCGTTGACCTCCTCGACCGTGGTCGGCCGCTCGACCTCGAACACGCAGTCCGTCAGCGAGGCATTGGTCAGCGGAACCCGGACGGCGTGCCCGTCAAGGCGGCCGCGTAGCTCGGGGAAGATCTCGGCAATGGCCGTAGCCGAACCGGTGGACGTCGGGATCAGGCTGCTCCCGCAGGAGCGGGCACGGCGCAGGTCCTTGTGCGGCGCATCCACGATCGTCTGGGTATTGGTCAGGCTGTGGATCGTGGTCAGGCTGCCATGGCGAATGCCCAGGCCCTCGTGGATGACCTTGACCACGGGGGCGAAGCAGTTGGTGGTGCACGATGCGGCCGACACGATCCGATGGCTGGCCGGATCGAATCGCCCATGGTTGACCCCCATGACGATATCCAGTGTTCCCGCCGCCTTGATCGGGGCCGTCACCACCACGCGCTTCACGCCCTGGTCCAGATAGGGCTGCAGCACATCGGGCTTGCGGAACTTGCCGGAGGCCTCGATCACGACGTCGCAGCCGGACCAGTCGGTGGCCGCGAGCTCCTTGTTGCGCGTGATCGGGATTCGCGTGCCGTCGATGACCAGCGCGTCGCCCTCTGCCGCAATCTCGCGGTCCCAGCACCCGTGGACCGAATCGAAATTCAGCAGGTGCGCCAACGTCAGCGGGTCGCCCGCGGGGTCGTTGATGTGGACGAACGCGATGTCCGTCTGTCCCCAAGCTGCGCGCAGAGCGAGACGGCCCATGCGGCCAAAACCATTGATACCGACGCGGATGGTCATGCGTTCACTTCCGGATTTGAGTGGGATTCGATGGAAAGGCGATCCCAGGCTTCGGGGCGCAAGGAGAGCAAGAGTGAGATCCGCTGCTGCAGCATCTGCAATGCAAGACTGAAAGCTCGCTGGACCTGTTCTTGGCTCCCGTGCACTGCGGCAGGGTCCGGGACACTCCAATGTGCGGTGACTGGATGCCCGGGCCAGTGCGGACAGGCTTCGCCCGCGGCGCGGTCGCAGACGGTGATGATCAGGTCCATTTCTGGCGCATCCGCCGCCGTGAATTCTTCCCAGCTCTTGCTGCGCAGGCCGGAGGTCGGAAGGCCAGCGGTATCCAGCGCATGGAGTGCTCCCGGATGTACATGCCCCTCTGGGTGGCTTCCCGCGCTGAACGCATGCAGACGGCCACTACCCAAGCGGTTCGCCACTGCCTCCGCAATGATGCTTCGCGCAGAATTCCCAGTGCATACGAACAAGACGTTGTATCGGTTCTTCATGTCGGCCACCTCAGGAGTTGTGCGAAGGAATTCCCGGTTATCGCTTCAGGCCACGGCGATCACGCAATGCTCAGCCGCACCACGAGCGCAGCCAGCGTCACAAACAGCACGGGCAACGTCAGGATGACGCCTACCCTGAAGTAGTAGCCCCAGGTGATCCGGATGCCCTTGCGGGCCAGCACGTGCAGCCACAGCAGCGTGGCGAGGCTCCCGATCGGCGTGAACTTCGGACCCAGGTCGCTGCCGATGACGTTGGCGTAGATCATCGCCTCGCGCACTGCGCCATCGGCCTGGCTGGCGTCGATCGACAGGGCGCCGACCAGCACCGTCGGCATGTTGTTCATCACCGACGACAGGAACGCCGTCAGCAGGCCGGTACCGAAGGTCGCAGCCCACAGGCCGTGGCCGGCGAACCAGTCCAGCAGGCGCGACAGATCGTCGGTCAGGCCATTGTTGCGAAGGCCATAGACCACCAGGTACATGCCCAGCGAGAACACCACGATCTGCCAGGGTGCTTCGCGCACCACCTTGCGGGTCGAGATCCTGTGCCCCTTGGCCGCCACGCCCAGCAGCGCCAGCGCGCCGGCACCGGCCACCGCGCTGATCGGCACGCCGAGTCCCTCGAGCACGAAGAAGCCCGCCAGCAGCAGCGCCAGCACCACCCAGCCGGCATTGAAGGTGGCGCGATCGACGATCGCCGAGCGCGGATCCTTCAGCAGGACCACGTCGTAGTTGCCGGGAATGTCACGCCGGAAGAACCAAAGCAGGACGGCCAGCGTCGCGCCCACCGACACCAGGTTGACCGGGAACATCACCGAGGCGTACTCGGCGAACCCAATGTCGAAGTAGTCCGCCGAAACGATGTTGACCAGGTTGGAGACGATCAGCGGCAAGCTCGCTGTGTCCGCGATGAACCCAGCGCCCATCACGAAGGCCAGGGTCGCGGCCGGGCTGAACTTCAGTGCGAGCAGCATCGCGATCACGATCGGCGTCAGGATCAGGGCCGCGCCGTCGTTGGCAAACAGGGCGGCGACGGCCGCCCCGAGCAGCACGAGGTACACGAACAGCCTGCGTCTGCTGCCCCCACCCCAGCGCGCCACGTGCAGCGCCGCCCACTCGAAGAAGCCCGCTTCGTCGAGCACCAGGCTGATCAGGATCACGGCCACGAAGGTGAAGGTGGCGTTCCAGACAAAGCCCCAGACCGTGGGGATGTCGGACACGCCGACCACGCCGGTCAGCAGCGCGAGCGCCGCACCGAATGAGGCACTCCAACCGACCCCAAGGCCCTTCGGCTGCCAGATGACGAGGACAATGGTGGCGACGAAGATCAGCAGCGCGAGGAGCACGGCTCAGGCCTCGCGCACTTTGCGGGTCCGCTTGCGCGACGGTGAGGCGGCAGGCAGGCACCGGCCCGCATCGCCGCCACAGCAGTTGCGGGTCAGGAAGCCGATGAGGCCATTCATGGCGTCGAAGTCGGCGCGGTAGATGATGCTCCGTCCCTGCGCCTCGCCGCCGATCAGCCCGGCCAAGGTGAGTTCCTTGAGGTGGAACGACAGCGTGGCGCCGGGCAGCGCCAGGGCATCGGCGATCTGGCCGGGCGTGGTCCCCTCAAACCCTGCCTCCACGAGCAGGCGGAAGACGGACAGGCGGGTGGGATGCCCGAGCGCAGCCAACGCGGTGCTTGCTTTGGTGAGTTCCATGTTTCTAGAATACTGGAATGAAATCCGATCCAGCAACCTCCGGCGTGCATGGCGACCTCCCCAACCTGGTCTCCGCGGTGGCCGATGTTCCAACAGCCCTCAAGCTGGGTGTGGATGGCGCCAGCCATCCGCCACGGATCCTGATCCTCTACGGTTCGCTCCGACCCCAGTCCTACAGCCGCAAGCTCGCCCTCGAAGCTGGGGCCCTGCTGCGCCACTTCGGGGCCGACGTCCGGGTCTTCGATCCGCGCGACCTGCCTCTGCTCGACACCGTCGACGCGGACCACCCGAAGGTGCAGGAGCTGCGCGCGCTGTCGCAGTGGTCCGAGGGGCAGGTCTGGGTCAGCCCGGAACGCCACGGCACCGTCACCGCCGTGTTCAAGAACCAGATCGACTGGCTGCCGCTGGAAATCGGCAGCCTGCGCCCGACCCAGGGCCGCACCCTGGCGGTCATGCAGGTCTGCGGCGGCTCGCAGTCGTTCAACGTCGTCAATGCCCTGCGGGTGCTCGGCCGATGGATGCGCATGGTGACCATCCCGAACCAGTCTTCCGTGCCCAAGGCATGGCAGGAGTTCGACGACGAGGGCCGGATGAAGCCCTCGCCGTATTACGACCGAGTCGTGGACGTCATGGAGGAACTCGTCAAGTTCACCCTGCTGGTGCGCGACCGCAGCGACTACCTGACCAGTCGCTACAGCGAACGCAAGGGCGACGTTGCCGCGACGGCGTTGGCGGAAGCCTCCGGAGCCGTGAGCACGCCCACTGTCGCGGTTGTAGGAGCGGCTACCTATCCCGCTCTAGCAGACTCAAAGACCGATGCACTGACCCCGTCTGCATGTTGCGGCACCACCTGACGCTATCGAGGACTGCACTCATAAAGGCGACGATCTGCAACAGTTCGCGCTGTTCGCTCAAACTTATTCGCCATGCCGGGTTAGAGCCGAGGTCATCGAAAGCGGGAGGCGGCCCCTTTCGGCCTTCTTGTAGCTGTCCGTGAAAACGGGGGCGAACCCTGCTGCAGAAAACTGCATTTCGCCCGCTCCAGAGCAGCTCGGGGCCTCACTCGTTATGATCGCGTTCGGTGCCGACTGGCTCGAGGATGACGGAAGGCCACGAAGATGGAAGCGTCAAGATTCGATTTAGCAGTCTCCGAAGACGTGAAAATGGTCGAGGCTCTATTCAGCCGGTCCCAGTTGCCCGAAGGCTGGAGTTACTACCTTGCCAAAGCAGAATCCACCCGAGACGACCGGGAAGCGGCTGCTATCACAGCTATGTTGAAGTTCCACTCGGAGGGCTATGAAGCGAGAGCAAGTGCCTTGATCGCGAGTCTAATCTGCCTGGACCAAGCAGCGGAAGCATATAAGGGCGGGGATGACCAGGCGGCACGCGTAGCACTGCAACATTGCCACTGGAACTGTAAGGCCCTCAGCGAAGCCCTCGATGAAGGCCCCGATTACGTCCCGATCTATGCGGGCAAGAAGAAGCGCGCGAGCGCCGGAGGTCATGGACGGCAGAAAACGTTCGCGCCGCTCATCGGGGCATTTGAAGAGCTGCTGATCGAGCGACGGCCTGAAGGTGGCTGGCCCAGCAAGGCTGCGGCCGTGCGCGCATTATTGGAAGAAATGCAGAAACTCGATGTCGACGAGCATCTTTCTTCCGAAAACCTCGAGCAAACACTAACGAACTGGCTGAGGAGGAAGGCTCTTGCCCAAACGTTCAAAGACACCTCCAAGCCTTGATCCACCCTCGGGCACCATGCCCAGCCTGTCCATCAGGTCGGAGAACGCTTTGTGCTCGCCACTCCACGGGGGCAGCAGCTTGCGCTTGGGGCCGGCCCCTTTGAAGCAGTTGTAAGGCCCGCCGGTACCGAAGAGCTCCGAGGACCCGGCAAGGCTTCGAGCGTAGACCTCAGCCTTCGTCGTGTACCTGACGGTATCAGCCAACGTCTCCCACTTCGCGTCGTTGGAGCGATGAATCATCCCCACGCCGACCTTGTCGTAACTCTCTGTCGCCCAGTGGTTGCAGCTGTGGAACGAACCCAGCCGCCCTGCGATCATTCGCCAAGTATTGCCGAGGTCCTCGGCGATAGCGAACTCGTTGCGAACCGCCTGTCCGTACAGCACCACCACGACATGATGGTGGAAGCCACGGGAGAATCCCCATTCCGTTTTCCAAATATAGCCAACCAAGTGCGCGGCATAACCGCTCGTCCGCAGCACGTGGAAAAACCTGTTGCGAGCTTCACGAGCGGTGGCGTAGGAGATGGGAGCTGGTCGCAGAAATGGGTCTGTTGCAAACTCCAGATCCAGGCGAATCACCAGCAGCTTTGAGTAATACAGCCGTGACTGATCCAGCAAACGGTAGGCTGAACGCATATTCTTTCGCTCTGCCGTTTTCGCGTTGTCGATCCTGCGCTTCACCGATGGGGTGCTGCAGCCTGCCCTCAGATCTATCATAAATTTCTCGAGCAGGTCGCTCTTATCCGCTGGTTCCAGCCCTTCCCAATGGAGGTTCTGTGCCAAGCGCGCCGCCTCGCTGAAGTACGGGTGCACATCTCGACCCTCCAAAACGCGTGAGACTCCGGCCAGATCCCGCTTCAGGACGTTCTGGACACGCTTCCCGCGCTTGGTTGGCACGAACACCTTTCCAAACGGCGTTCGCCAGCGATAATCGAAAAGCTTGCCCGTGGATCGCAGGAGCTCGCCCACATCGTCGACCGTGTCGCGTAGCGTATTGGTGAAGTCCATGTCGTTGCAGACTGAGCGAGCACCAAAGGGCTTATGCCAACATTGAACCGTGTGCCATTCCATCGGCATTCGAGTGGGCGCGCGCGATTCGACGGCGTCCACGACGGAGCGCTTCAACCCAGTGCGCTTGCACTTGTATCCACGCCTGGATTTGAACGTACTCCTGCCCATCTAATACTTCTCCATTTCCATATTGATAGTGATTTGTTCAACACTTGCCCACACTCATAACTCCACAAAAGTAGTAACAGTGCTAATTCCTTTCGTAATGTGTTTATCCCGGCGCCTGAAACTCAGGCGTGTCGCGGGTTCCGGACCACTCGAGTGCGATCTGCGCCGGAAAATAGAGGCACTTACGCTTTGCGCTTGTTGCCCAAGCTTTCCAGGTACGCATCGATCTCGTGCAGGTAGTACCTGCGCGCTCGGCCGAGCTTGATATGTTTGGGGAAATCTGGAAGGAACTGGTCGGATTCATCGTCCTCGTACGCGTAGATGGTCGCCTTAGACATCTGGAGCTTCTTGATCAGGTCGCTGACGCACAGCAGGCGAGTGCCGATGTCCTCCTCTGCTTCTGCGCCTGTGCTGCTTCTGTCCATGCGCCCAGTTTCGGGCGCTCGGCGAGTCAGGAGCCAGCCTCCTGCTAAACAGTGAAAAAAAACACGTCACCTTGTCCCAGCGGAACGCCGCCCACGCTGCGCCTGGGGTGGTGATGCCTTATCGAAGAAATTTCGCAGCCTGATCAATCCCTTACGGACTGCTAGGAACTGCATTTCCGTCACGCTCTAGGAACCCTGTTTGACGAGGGTGTAGAGCGACGGCTGCCGGGCGATCGGCGGTCCCTTCACCACCTCCTTAGCGACCGAGCTGCCGTGCCGGCAGCTCGATCTTTCGCCTTCTGATCAGATCCAGCCGCGTTCGGCCATTGCCACGGCCTGCTCCCCTCCCACGACGACGTGATCGATCAGCCTTACGTCCACCAGGGAAAGCGCCTGCTTGAGCCGGGCAGTAACGGTGCGATCTGCAGCAGACGGGTCGGCGGAACCGGAGGGGTGGTTGTGCGCAACGATGATTGCGGCTGAGTTTGTCCGGATGGCGTGTCGCACCACCTCCCTGGGGTGGACCTCTGCCCCATCGATCGTCCCCTGAAATAGCTCGACGTACTCGATGAGGCGGTGCCGCGCATCGAGAAACGCCGCGGCGAAGACTTCCTTTTGTAGCCCTGCCAGCTTGCCTTGGAAGAAGTCCTTGGCGGTCTGAGGGTCCGAGAACGATGTTCCCCGCTGCATCCGGTTCCCGACGACGACTCGTGCCGCCTCCAGGATCTCGTCAGCGCCGGCCACCTTGTACAACCGGGAAGGGGTGCGGACATACAGAAGCCGCTGTGTCGCATTACTATCCATCAGTCACCTCATCTTTTTCTGAGCCCCACGAGGCCCGAGCTGATAATGAAGAAGGGGCGCAATGCGCCCCTTCGGTTTCGCTACACGCGGACACGTGCCCGGCCACAGCCCTCGGGTGCGCTAGCCCGGGCCGGGCATGCTTACGTCGGGTCGCCGACTGGCTCAGGACGCTTCTGGCAAAGGCAAAGCTATTTCGATCTCTTTCAGGAACTTACCCAGTCCGTACAGGGCGAACCCGTACACCACTGCTGCACCCACAACCTTCAACATCGTGTTCTCCTTCAATCAGTTATGCGGCGCCCACGCGGGCCACCTGGGTTTCGAGACGTTCGTGCAGGGAGTTACCGTTTCTACGAGACGCCGGAGACGTCTGTTCCACCGACTCGCCGTCGGGGTAAAACTCCTCGACGACTGCCGAAACATCCTCGGCGAGGTCTTCGAACGCTCCATTGGCGAATCCCCGCCTGGCGGCCTCATCCAATGCGACCTGGTCAAAGCCACCTTCCCGGCGTGTCTGGTCGAGATCTCTCGCCTCCATGATGGTCTGCTCCAGCGTCACCCCGGTTCGGACCACCAGATCGACGTAGTAGATGGCCGACCTGAAACTCATCGTCGTGGACTTGCCTCGAAGCTTGAGCTCCAAGGGCAGGCAGGAGAGCCGACCACCCGACACCGCGTCGAAATACGCCAACCGGGCTGCCAAGGTCCGGATGGTGTTGTAGGACGTTGTCCGCAGCACAAAGCTACCCAGCTCGTCGTCATCCCCGACCCTGACGTTTAGTCGGGCATACGCCTTGCACTCCCCCATGGCGAAAGGACAGGCATCCGGGCCAGGACACAGCTCTTGGGTCATGCCCTCCTTGCCCACGCGTCTGCTCGTCTCACCGTTGCCAACGCATACAGGCCGGCCCGTGGACCGCTCGAAAAGTGAATAGTCCGCGCGCAGGTTCAGGCCGGGGTCGTTGAACAGCAACCTGACCGGGATCGAGCGGAGCTTCCCTCCTGCTCCCTTGCGCAGAGCCTCGTCCAGCGGGTGAAGCACCCAGCCTTCCCGGTTCTGGACCTGGCTGGTCAGGGTGAACTGGTCATCCTTCTCCGGCAGGCGCTTGCCGTTGCGCTCGACCACGCGGCCGATTGAGATTCGCCCGATCACGGGCGGGGTGATAGCCAAGCCTTTCAGCATGGTGCTGCTCCTTCTAGGGCATAGGGAACGATCCGGAATCGTCGGGATCCGGGTCGCCCGACGGTGAACTCGGCCACCAGGCCCGGGTGGGCATGCGCGAGTCGCCTGAGATCAACGCTGTTGCTGTCCTTGGAACGCCGGTAGGTGATCTCCCCGCTGGGAAAGAGTGCCTTGGACGCATCCCCCATTGATTGCTCCAGTCGCTGGCGCAGCTGCTCAGCCTGCGTATCCAGCTGACCAATCTCGTCCCGTAACGCGACGAGCCGGGCGAAGGCTGCGGAGAGCTCTGCGTCTCCCGTGAAATCGACGCTTGTGTCGTTCCCCACGTAGAGACTGCGCAGGGCCTTCGCCGCCGATTCGCTGCCGTCCGCCGGTGGAGGCGTGTCCTGATCCACGTGCTCCCAGAACCGGGCCTCCAGCACGATCAGGCGCGAGATCACCTCCTCATCCCGCTCAATCCGATGGACCTCCAGCTTCTGGCCGCATAGCAGCACGGCCACGTCCGCTGCCTGCTTGCCCGTCACCGCCAGCTGGTGCTGGACCTGGATCTGGACGTATTCCGGCACCCCGTCGCACCACAGGCGGGAGCCGAACTCGCCAGCTGTCTTGCACTCGAGGATCTGGACGTCCTCGGCACCAACCACTTCGCGATCGATGTTGGCCAGCATGAAGCTGTAGGTCGGGTGCTGCAGCACGGCATTGAGCCGCCGCACCTTGCGCTCGGTCCGCTCGGCATACGCCGAAGCGACGAACGGCTCCAGAAGAGTGCCCCAGTACATCGGGTCGTCCTGCCCGGGCTCTTCCCCCCGGGTGCTCCGCCCGGTCTTTTCCATCCAGAGCTCGAGCTGGCTCTTGTACGGGCACAGCCCCACGGCCGCGGCTGCATCGGAGCTTCCGATGCCCCGCTTGCGGACTTCCAACCACTGCTCACGCTCCATCGAGCGCGTGTCGACCAGGCGTACGGCTGCCGATCTGCTCATTTCGATTCTCCAAGTGATAAGGCCCGGTCTCCTCGCGGAGACCGGGCCTTGTAGGTGGCTTGTTGGGACGCGGCAGCTACGCCGGCGACTCTTTCAGCGCCGACGCTACGATCCCCTCCAGGATCGATCCGGCTCGGTCCACGGCCCCACCTGCCAGAAGGTGCTTACCGAAGGCCCGCCCGAATGGCTCAGCCACTTCGTAGCACCAGACACCGGGAAATGCCCCGTTGCAGCCCTCCCAGGCTCGTGCCAGCAAGGGGGCCTGGTCGATGCACGCCCGGACGTAGGAACACTCGCCCTCGAACGGCATGTCCGAGTAGCCACGCACACTCCTGTCCAGCGCGTGCTTGGCTCCAATGGCGATGTAGGCGGCATCGAGACAGTCGATTGCCATGTCTCATGCCACCAGCTTCATGGCTTCGTCCCAGGCCCGCTGCTTCAGCTGAGCGCCGGCACCGAACCACGCCGCATTCCTGCGGTGGTCGTCGCTGCGCGCACGCCGATGGTGGTCGACGAACTCGGTGACGCTGCTCAGGACGCCCCACGCGGTACCGCGGGCACTTGCCAGCTCCGAGCCCTTGCCCGCGCCGTCGTACAGGGCTCGCGCGACCTTGTAGGCCTGTTCATTGACCGCCACGCCCTCCCCGTCCGAGTTCGGATAGGTCAGCACCCGGCGCAGGAGCCCATCCACCGAGTCCGGATCTACGGGGCACTCCACCAAAGCCCTCATCCGGGCGACAAAGGGATCCCAAGTGGACACTGTAAGCCCCAGCTGCCGCTTGACTGCGTCAGCATCGAATCGGCTCCGGTGGGGCACCTTGATCGCGCCCGCATTGCTTCCAAGGGCGATGGACAGGGTGTTGTTGCAAACCACCCGCACAGACGTGAACTGCGCCGTCGTCGCCAAGGTGCCGTCGCAGGCGTTCGCCAGCAGCAGGTAACCCTCAACACGGTCCTTGCGCTTCAGCACGGCGCTCTGGCCCGTCTTGGCCAAGGCCCAAAACTTCCGTCCCTCGCGCAGCACGCCGGCCGTCTCAAGTTCAAATCCGCCGACCTCGGTCAGGTCGCGGTAAAACTCGAGGATCTCGCCTGGCTGCACCACCTGGTATCGCTTGGACACAACCGAAAGCGGGGCGTGCGTGTCAGAGCGGTACAGCACCTTCTGTTCGGGGAAGGCGTTGATGGCTCCGATGCCGTTCTTTCCGACCAGGAACCGAACTTCGGACTCCTCGATAGACCAGTCCATCCCGGCCTGTCGCCTCCAGACTTCGATCGGCTGTTGCGTCGCCAGCTTATTGCCGAGGCCATGCCACGGGCGCTCGCCGGCATAAGCCATGGTTTCGACCAGATGCATCGTGATTTCTCCTTGACTACCGGCACAAAAGCACAAGGCCCGGCGGTTGCCGGGCCTTGTGTGATGGCCATGATTGGAAAGCTAGAGGGGCTTGGAAACGCAACCAGCGCATTTCGCGAAGCTCACCAGCAGCGCAGCGGTGACCATCAGTACGCAGGTCAGGATTTCCACCTTCTGAGGGAACATGATTTGCCCATTTCAATGGCACGACGACCCGGCGCACCCATCCGTGAGGCAAACATCCTGCCTGCCTCACTCAGGTGATATGTGTTTGAAACCTGCTTGTATCGCATCCAGGCTGCTCCTGGGTCACCCCGGCGGCAATGTCAGCCGGATGTGCATCAGGGTGATTGCCAAATCAGCTTGCTCAGCTCTACGTAAACCGCTGCTCTTGCCGCAATATCAGCCTTCGCGAAATCCGGAACGGGTGCCAATTTAACGGTGGGGGCGCTCGCCAAGAAAGAGGCAACATTCGGGTTGCTCTTATAAATCCCGCTATCGAGTGTCTGCGTAATCGCACCTTCCGTGGCATACGAAGACAACTTTTCTCGGTATGAGGTGTCTTGAAGAGACCGGTTCCTAGAACGGGGAAGCAGCGCCAGCGCGCCGATCTTGTTCCTCATTTCCAGGTATTCACGCTCGTCGACGAATCCGTGAGTTGCTGGCAACTTCGTAATCTCAAACTTCTTCATCAACAAATGCTCAATATCAAATGTCTTTCCACCCTTGTCTCTGCGCCAGTAGGTTTCGAATCCAACCCTACTCGTCGCTGCGAAGGAGTCCTCTAGAAAACAACTGATCCTTGCAAGGATGTAGAGCAAGTTCGATCTATCGCTCTTTTGATAGCTCATGGCCTCGAGGTTTGGAATCACGGCCACATACGTCGGCCACGCCGTGCGAACGTAGCTCTCAAGTCCGGCCAAACTCTTACCGCGGATAT